>CAIYQH010000234.1 GCA_903928285.1 uncultured Bacteroidales bacterium | reverse complement strand
ACCTTTTATTTACGAATTTTGTATAACAATTCAGTAAACCATTTATTTAGGACGATATGGTCAAGAAACTCAAAATATTAGTGATTACGCTGCTGATGGGAGTTACCCTCCCCGTTTTCTCCCAAACCCAGGGCGTTCTGGGTAAACGGTTCTTCGATAACTGGTCCATCGGCATCGGCGGCGGCCCCGACATCTTCTTCGGCGACCTCAAAACCAATGCCTTCTGGCCGTCGAACATCAACAAAAATGAGATAAAGTTCGGCGGAACCGCCACGCTTACAAAGCAATTCACCCATGTATTCTCCCTGCGCGGCCAATTCCTCTATAGCGAGATTTCAGGGACCAAACGGTATAGCCGGGTGGGCGAGCCTATCAACCAGTATTTCGACGGCAATATCATGGAAAGTAACCTGAATGCCACCATCAACTTCTCCAACCTGTTTGCCCGCGGATATAAACCAACCCGGAAATTTTTCATCTTCGGCAGTATCGGCCTCGGAACCATGACCTGGAACTCAAAGGTAAAAGAACTTGACACCGGCACTCCCCTCAGATCCAGCGACAGTCTGGGAAGGTGGACTACCGCACTTTCGGCAAGCGTGAGCATTGGCGCCTATGTGAACCTGGGCGACAAGGTTAACATCGGCCTGGAATGGTCGCTGCACCCGGTCAACAGCGATATGCTCGATGCCACCAAGTCAGGCTACCTGTATGATGCCCATTCCATGGTTGCCCTCACGGTGACCTACAATTTCAACAAACGCAACCCGGGGAAGGTGCCCGATGCAAACCTGAACAAACCTGTCGTACCGGCGCCTCCTCTCCCGGTTCCCGAGGTAAAACAACCCGAACCTGAATTACCCGATGTTCTTCCGGTGACCGATACCATAAAGGTTGACACGCTTGACAGGATGAACGATTTCCCTGCCGAACAGGACACCACCGAACTCGTCGCTACCCAGGAAACGGGCATAGTATTCAGGGTCCAGCTGTTTGCCCTGAAAAGTGACCGCTATACGGCACAGGAGGTAAGGGAAAAATACAAGCTTGACGGGGATGTTTATAAAGACTTTTCCGACAACTGGTATCGTTATACGACAGGTTCCTATACCTCTTATGCCGAGGCAAAGGCGATGAAGAACCAGATGCGCAGGCGCGGATTCAGGGGAGCCTTTGTAGCCCGCTTTAACAATGGTATCAGGGTTCCTGCCCATGGCAAAAAATGAACCGCAGCCCCGGGTCCTTTTCATCACGCCTCCCTTTACCCAGCTGAACACCCCCTACCCGGCGACAGCCTTCCTGAAGGGGTTCATGAATTCACGCCACATTGCCTCCAGCCAGGCCGACCTGGGAATAGAGGTCATCCTGGAACTTTTCTCCCCGGCAGGTTTTTCGTTGCTGTTCGGCGAAATTGAGCGCCTTAACCCGTCGCTTTCGGCCAATGCGCGACGGATGGTGCAGCTTTCTGATGCATATAAGGGCACCATCGGCCCTGTTATTGCCTTCCTGCAGGGACGCAACCCCGAGATGGCACACCGGATCTGCAGCGGCGGCTGGCTCCCGGAGGGCTCCCGGTTTAACCAAACCACCGACCTTGACCATGACTTCGGCCATCTCGGCATCCACGACAGGGCTAAACACCTGGCAACCCTCTACCTCGAAGATATTGGCGACCTCATCACCGAAGCTGTTGATCCGCATTTCGGATTCAGCCGTTACGCCGAACGACTCGGCCGTTCGGCCTCCACCTTCGATGTCCTGCAGGAAGCCCTATTGGCGCCCGGCAGCTTCATCGACACCCTGCTGACCGGTTTGCTGGAGGAAAAGATCAACCGCTACAACCCCACGCTGGTAGCCCTTACCGTGCCCTTCCCCGGGAACCTCTATGCCGCCCTCCGTTGCGGGCAATGGATCCACCAGAACCGGCCGGGGATTAAAACCGTGATGGGCGGCGGCTTTGTCAATACGGAGCTGCGCTCCCTTTCCGATCCTCGGGTTTTCGACTATGTCGACTTTATCACGCTCGACGACGGCGAGGCGCCCCTGCTCCTGCTGCTGGAGCATCTTTCAGGCGCTCTTTCCCGTGAAATGCTGAAACGTACCTTTACCCGTACCAATGGGATTGTAGCCTTCTTCAATGGTTCGGCAGTGCCCGATATCCGTCAGGACGACACCGGAACACCTGATTATTCAGACCTGCCGACCCACAGCTACCTTTCCGTAATCGAGGTTGCCAACCCCATGCACCGGCTATGGAGCGATGGCCGCTGGAACAAGCTGATGCTGGCCCATGGCTGCTACTGGAGAAAATGCACCTTTTGCGACATCACGCTCGATTACATCAGCCGGTATGAACCAGGACGGGTCTCCCTGATCTGCGACCGGATGGAGGCGATCAGTGCGCAAACCGGCCATCATGGCTTTCATTTTACCGATGAGGCGGCTCCACCCGCGCTGCTGCGCGAACTGGCGCTGGAGATCCTGCGGCGGAAAATCACCGTAGTATGGTGGACCAATATCAGGTTTGAGAAGAATTTCACGCGCGACCTGTGCATGCTGCTTTATAAATCGGGATGTATCGCGGTTTCCGGGGGGCTCGAGGTTGCCTCCGACCGCATCCTGAAGCTGATCAACAAGGGGGTCACGGTGGCGCAGGTGGCGCGCGTGGCCGGCCATTTCACAAGGGCCGGGATCATGGTACATGCCTACCTGATGTACGGTTTCCCCAGCCAGACCGCCCGGGAGACCATCGATTCGCTGGAGGTGGTCCGCCAGCTGTTTATGCAAGGGGTGGTGCAATCGGGCTTCTGGCACCAGTTCGCCCTGACGGCCCACAGCCCTGTGGGGCTGGATCCGGGAAGGTTCGGGATTGAACGGGAAAATAAGGATCCAGGTAGCTTTGCCAACAACGACCTTGTTCCTGTCGACCGTACCGGCTGCGACCACGGGGCCTTCAGCGAAGGACTCAAAAAGTCGCTTTTCAATTACATGCATGGAATCTGTTTCGACTTCCCGCTGCAGGAGTGGTTTGATTTCAGGATCCCACGTACCACCCTTGCCCCCGGCTTTATCCGGGATGTCCTCTTGCATGATGCCTCGGAGGAGCCTGCCAAAACTTCCAGGGTCGTGTGGCTGGAGGGACTTCCAAACGTTTCCTTCCCGGTCAGGCAGAAAAAAGGGAAAAAGATCCCGTCGGCACGGTTTGTGATCCAGACCCAACAGCAGGAAATAACCTTCCATACCGGGGAACCTGCCGGTACATGGCTGGCAGAACTTTTTCCCACTCTCATCCCCGGGAATGGGGAGCTGGTGACATTGGACCTGATGGAGGCCTCATACAGGGCCGCCGGACTGGATGATTTCAAGGGTTTCTGGGATGGCCCGGCTATCAGGCTGTTGCGGGAGCACGGATTGGTGTGCGTATAACAAACGCCGGGTTAAACCAACCCCATAGCAATCCTGATGCCATCGGCTGCGCTGGAGACAATGCCTCCGGCATACCCGCTGCCTTCGCCGGCCATAAAGAGGTTCTGAAAACCATCGCATAGCCCGTTTTTTTCGCGCAGCACCTGGATGGGCGAAGAGGTCTTGCTTTCCAGTCCCAGCAGGATCCCGTTTCCGTATCCTTTGAGCCGCTGGTTAAAGTCTCTTAATCCTACCCGTAACGCATCGGTTACCACTGGGGGCAACATAGACCACAATGGGGCCGGTTTCAGTCCGAGGGGATAACTGGTTCCGGGAATCCGGTTGGGCAGAGTACCCTGGATAAAATCGCTGATGGAGCAAAAGGGCGCCTTGTACCCTTCGGAAAATTCATAAAACGAACGTTCGAGCTGTTCAAGCCAGTCGAGCGATTCGAGCGGTGTTACCTGCCTTCCGGCCAGCTGGTCGGGATGGATCCCGGCAACACACCCTGCGTTGGCAAATCGGCCGTTACGCTGGTAGTTGCTCATCCCGTTGACGATGTTGGTGTCGCGGGTGGTGGCAGCCGGTACGACAATACCACCAGGACACATGCAAAAAGAGTACACAGGGTGGTTACCGTCGCCCGGCGAGGTGAGCCTGTATTCGGCCGCTTTTACCCCGGCAAGCCTGCGGGAGCCCCACTGGGCAAGGTTGATCTCCTCCTGGGGATGTTCGGCCCGGCAGCCGATGGCAAAGTTCTTCGTGCGGAAACCAACGCCCCGTCTGATCATCATCCGGTAGGTTTCATAGGCCGAATGGCCGGGAGCGATGATAAAATAATCGGCAGGGATGGAACCGGAATCAGTCACCGCCTCTTTAACAATTCCCTTTTCGGTAACCAGGTCGGTCAGCATGGTTTCGAACCGGATCTCCCCGCCCAGGTCGAGATATTGCGCCCTGAGCGTTCTCACAACCCTGCGAAGGTTGTCGCTCCCCACATGGGGATAGGCCAGGTAGCCGATCTCGGCGGGAGCCCCTGCACCGATGTAACTGGCGATAAAAAAATCGCGCTCCCGCGAGATATGTTTTGACCGGGAGGTAAGTTTCCCGTCGGAGAAGGTCCCGGCGCCACCCTCCCCAAACGAGTAGCTGGCCATCGGGTTGAATTCGCCTGTCTTTTCAAAAAGGGCGATGCCCTGCTCCCTTTTCCTGACCTCTGTTCCGCGTTCGAGCAGTACCGTATCAAACCCGGCTTTCTGTAATACCAGCGCGGCAAAAAAGCCGGCCGGGCCGTTGCCGGTGATCACCACCCGTTTGTTTCGCGGGTGGTAAGGGATGTCAAGCACGGGAACCGGCTCAGGTTCTGCCCCGCCGATGCCTTTCCCGCTGACAGCTATGCGCAACAGCCAGTGGATGTCGGTTTTCTTACGGGCATCCAGGCTTTTACTGTCAATCTGCCAGGCAAACTCCTTCACGCCGGTCTTCCTGGCGACCAGCTGTCGCAGCTCCTCGTCGGTATAGCCTGTCGGCGCTTTGATCTCTATGATTTTACATCCCATGGGTAATTCCCGGTATTTGGTCGAAAAAGTGCAATTCCGCAAAAGTACATTTAAAATTTTTGACTGGTTTCTCCGTTATCTCTCCTTACAAGAAAAAAAATGCTACAGCGTTACCTGATATCTTTCCTGCTGGTTTTCCTCTCCATTCCCCTGTTTTCGCAGACTGACCTGATTTTCAAGCAAACAGCCGTTGAACACCTGCGCAAGGGCGAATATGTTGAAGCCGTTGAAAGCCTGAATGTTGCCATCCTCAAGGAGCCCGGACTTGCAGAACTTTATTACCTGCGGGGATATGCCAAATACAGCCTCGACGATTTCATGGGCGCAGAGGATGATTACACCCGGTCGATCGAGATCTCTCCCTATCTGGCCGATGTCTTTACCAACCGCGCCGTGGTGAGGAGCCAGGTTCAGAATTTCAAGGGGGCGATGGAGGATTTCGCCAGGGCGCTGGAGATGGACGGGAAGAACGGCGAGATATATTTTTACCGTGCCCGGACCAACCTCTACCTTAAAAAAAACTACTCCTGCCTTGTCGACTGTAACAAGGCCATCCAGCTTAAATTTCCCGGCGAGGCGGTCTATATCCTCAAGGCCAATGCCGAACAGGAGATCAAACGTTTCCCGGAGGCCATTGAAGACCTTGGCATCGCCATGAAGCTGAATCCGCTGAACGGCTATGTTTATACCCAACGGGGGATGGTTTGGGTCGACATGAACAAGATGGACTCGGCGATCATCGATTTCACCCATGCCGTCAACCTTGATTCGCTC
Source organism: uncultured Bacteroidales bacterium (assembly GCA_903928285.1). Taxonomy (GTDB): domain Bacteria; phylum Bacteroidota; class Bacteroidia; order Bacteroidales; family FEN-979; genus CAIVAT01. Next base: position 5,920 of record CAIYQH010000234.1, on the reverse strand, counting down.
AATACCTTTGCCCTTTTCAACCGCGCCCTTGCCTATGTGAAGGTGGCCGACCAGGCGAAGGCGCTGCGCGACCTGAACGCTGTGATCAGGATATCTCCCTACAACTCCTATGCCTATTACAACAGGGCCATTGTGCTGATCGGGATGAAGGATAAAAGGGCCGCCATCCATGATTTTGACGTCGTCAGCAAACTCGATCCAAAAAACATCACCAGTTACTATTACCGAAGCAAACTAAAATCGGAAATCCGTGATTACCAGGGTGCGCTGGATGACCTGAACAAGACCATCGACCTGCTGCCCGACTATACCGATGCCTATTACGACCGGTACGAGGTAAAGATCAAACTGAAAGACCAGAAGGGGGCTATGGCAGATTATAAACACGCCACCGAACTCACCGAGAAGAACCATTACAATCCCGACAGCCTGAAGGCAGAGCGGAAGGACTACCTGAAAAGCCTGGTCAAACTCAGCGGTGATTTTGAGCAGATGAATACGCTGAACAGCAAACTCCAGAACCAGTCGGTCGACATCCGGCTGAAGCCCATGTACGGGATGCTGTTGTGGAAGACAGATTTTGAGAAGGTTAAGCTGCTGGATGTATATAAAAAGGAGCACTATTTTACCCACATTCTCTCTTACACCAATCAGCCCGGGCTTATCAGCGATTCGGTGCTGAAGGCCGAGGTTGACCGTCAAACCCGGCGGATCGACTCGTCGGGAATGAAGCCTGACGCCTGGTTCCGTAGGGGTGTATCCTACTACCACCTGCGTAGTTACGACAGGGCGATCGCCGATTTCAATGCCACGCTAACGGCCGATTCGGGATACATCGCCGCATGGTTCGGCCGCGCCAATGCCCGGTATGAGCTGATCCAACTGATCAACATGCAGGATGATTATCACAGGGAGATCACCATCGGCAAGACCATCCCGAAGGCTCCGGCTCCGGCGCTTACGGCAAGTCTCGAGCACACCTATGAGGCGGTGATCCGCGATTACGACAGGGCGCTGGCTCTCGACCCCGACAATGCCTTTACCTGGTATAACCGGGGATATGTCAACAGCCAGATGGGGAACTACAAGGCGGCCATCGAAGATTTCACCAGGGCCCTTACCCTGCGCAGGGAGTTTGCAGAAGCCTGGTACAACCGCGGACTCCTGAACATCCTGATGAATGAAAACCACCCGGGTTGCAACGATCTGAGCCGTGCGGGAGAGCTGGGCATCAACGATGCCTACCGGGTCATGAAACGGTATTGCTATAAATAAACCTGTGAAGCGCCAAAACGGGGTTACAAGGGAACCGTTTTGTCAAAAAACCGCCTGATCATTTCCTGCAGTTCATCTTTCTGGATGGGTTTTGGAAGATACTCATTGCATCCTGCCCTGAGCGCCCTTTCACGGTCGCCCGCCAGACCATAGGCCGTTTGGGAAATAATGACCACCTCCCTGTTAAACTGCCTGATCTGCCTGGTTGCCTCATAACCATCCATTTCGGGCATCTTGATATCCATCAGGATGAGGTCGAGGTCGGCATGGTTCCGGCAAATCCCGACGGCCTCCATGCCAGTTCTGGCAATGAGGAATTCCCTGCCGATCTTTTTCAGGATCCGCGAAATCAGCAACCCCGAAGTTTCATCATCTTCTGCAATGAGAATCTTCAGTTTTTGAACAGGATTCATCTCAGCTCCGGGTTTCTCTTCCGTGGATGCCTCCCCTTTCCTTTCAGGGTCGGGATTGTAGGGGATGGTAAAGCAGAAGGAGCTTCCCTTGCCCGATTCGCTCTGAACCCAGATCCGGCCACCCAGCATCTCCACATAGGCTTTGGTGATCGACAGCCCGAGTCCGGCCCCCTGGTGGGCCTGTTTATCGGAGATGTCGGCCTGGATGAACCGTTCAAAAATGGGAAGTTGCCGGTCGCTGGCAATACCGATGCCCGTATCCCTGATGAAAAATTCGAGCATCACGGCCCCTGCCGGCGAACCCACTGCATCAGCTTTGAGGAAATACCCGAATTCTATGAAGCCTTCGTTGGTATATTTGATGGCATTTTTAACCAGGTTGGTAAGGATGGCATAGATCTTCTCCCGGTCGGTACGGATGACGGACTGATTTGCAGGCAACCCGTTCTTCAGGAAAAGGCGGATCCCTTTTGCTTCAACTTCCGGCCTGAAAAAGGTATAGATGTACTCGGTCTGCTCATTGATGTTGGTTTCGGAGATGGAGACCTCCATCTGTCCCGATTCAATCTTTGAAATATCAACAATATCGTTGATGATATTGAGCATGCGGATTCCGCTTTTTTCAATGATGCCGATATGGTGCTGCTGCTCCTCGCCCGAAAGGCCGGGTTCTTTCAGCAGCGCCGCAAATCCAAGAATGCCATTCATGGGGGTTCTGATTTCATGCGACATGTTGGCCAGGAAGGCAGATTTCAGCCGGTCGCTCTCTTCGGCCTTGTCCCTGGCATTAATTAACTCCTGGATCATCCGCTTCTTTTCCGAAATGTCCTCCTTCACAGCCACAAAATGGGTCAGTCTTCCATCCTGGTTCAGGATGGGGGAAATACTGACATTTTCCCAGAAAAGTTCACCGCTTTTCTTTCTGTTGAGCAGTTCGCCGTACCATGACTGCCCCGATTTTATGGTTTTCCAGAGTTCCGAATAGGTCTCAGGAGGTTGTTCACCCGATTTGAGGATCCGCGGATTGGCGCCGATCACCTCTTCCGGTTGGTAACCCGTAACTTCGGTAAACTTGGGGTTTACATATTCAATATTTCCTCCGGCTTCGGTGATAATGATACTGACAGGGCTTTGTTCAATTGATTTGCCCAGCAATGTTATCTCCTGTTCATGTCTCTTCCTTTCCGAGATATCCCTGACCATTACAAATACTTTCTCGTCGGATGCCGGGACTATCCTGGCTTCGAAGAAATCAGGCTGGCCGCTGACATTGAGCGAATAGGAAAATTCGACAAGTTCGTTGGACGCTATTGACTGTTGAAATGCCTCCAGGCTCTTTTCAGCCACCTCGGGCGGAAAAAGCTCGCGGACATTTTTGCCTATCAGCTGCTCCTTAGGGAGCAGCAGTTTTGAATCATCTTCGGTATAAACGTTCAGATAATCGCCATTGATGTTGAACACAAACAACAGGTCGGGGATTGCCCGGAGGATTGCTGCCATCTGGTTTTCACTTTCAATCAGGGCCTCTTCCGCCTTTTTTCTCTCGGTGATATCGCGCACGATTGACAATACTTCGCGGGTGCCACAGGGCACATAACGCGATTCAAAATGTTTTTTAGTGCCATGCAAATCAACCGAATAGGTGGTGTAAACGGGTTGGCCTGTTGCCAGAACGGCTGCCGTATTTTGCCGTGTGAGGGCAGCGCCTTCGGCAGGAAAAACCTCCTCCACCGGTTTTCCCAGGTACGATTCCGGGTTCAGGTTATATCCCGACTGTCCGAGAGAATGAATATCAACGATGATTCCATTATCACTGAAAACGAACATCATGTCGGGATTTGCATCCAGCAGCGCTTTGTTGCGGGCCAGGCTTTTCTGCAGGGCACTTTCGGCCTGTTTCTTTTCGGTGATATCGCGGGCTGTGGTGATCAACACATCTTTTCCGAAATACCTGCCCTTGTTAACGATCACATCTTTGGTGAAGATCTCCCCGTTTTTCCGCCGTGCCCAGAAGTCGAACTGTACGGGAATACCCGTCTCAGAAACCACCTTTGTTTTCCTTATTATCCCGTCAATATCATTGTAACCGGGAGCGGCAACGGTAGCGGGCGATTGCCCGATCAGCTCGTCGCGGCTGTAGCCGTACATCAGTTCTGCTCCTTTGTTCACATCAATAAACAGGCCTGCTTCATCATGAACATAAATCGCCTCGGAAACGGAATTGAAAACGTCTAAATAGCTTTGCCTGGCCAGTTCAAGGGAATTTTCAGCCAGTTTCCTGTCGGAGATATCCTCGAAAATGCCGACACCACCAATGATCCTGCCATCGTCGCCCGGGAAGCTGACAAATTTTCCCCGCACCGAAGTAGACTTTTTTGCAGTGACCGAATGGTAAACCTGTTCATAATAGCCGGTACCTCCGTTCAAGGCTTCCCGGATGGCCGCCAGCATGTTTTCATCCGTAACATTTTTAAAAATGTTAAAGCCGATGAGTGATTCACGGGATGATCCGATGACCTTAACAAACTCGTTATTTACATTGAGGATGGTGCTGTCTTTGCCGAAATGCACGATCCCCAGGGGAGAGTGGGCAAACAGGGTACGGTAACGCTCTTCGCTTTCCCGCAACGATTCCTCAACCTCCCTGCGGTCAATGATATCTTCGGGATGCGGTTCCGGCAACATGCCCGGACCACCGGCAGGATGATAGGTTGCCACAAACTGGTTCTTTTCGGGTGACCACACGGTTACCCTGAACCACTGGCGAACGGAAGTCATATAATGGTCGAACGACCGCTCCTCTCCGCCGGCAGCAGTTTCCCCGCATCGCCTTAACCCAAAATCATCAGGCGAACCTTGCTCCAACTCCCCAATGGTAAACCTGCGTTTGAGCAACGGCGAGTCTTTCAGACCTGTCATGATCTCAAAGGCAGGATTGACCTCAAGGAGTTCATATACCAGCGTATCCGCCGGGTCATCTGTTGCCACGGTTCCAAAAACATATCCGAAAGTGGCCTGGTTGATGACCCGCTGATAGTGTCCGGTTTGCATAAATTTATCTGAATTTCAAGCCTGATAATCCCAAACAAAAATAGAGATATTTCCTTATTTCAGGAAGAAAATGAAAATTAAGAAACCGGGGCCCGGCAGGATGTGCTGCCATTCTGCTTTTCGATCACCATTTTACCAGTTTAATGGTCTGCATGGTTCTTCCGGTCTGCAGCCTGCATATATAAACCCCGGCCCGGAGGCTCGAAATATCAATGGTTGTAAACTTTTCATTGACAGCCTGTTCCAGCTGCCTCACGCCTGTAAGTCCTACGATGGAAAGGCTGACCCGGCCCCCGTCTGGTGGCAATGCAATCGTCAGCCAGCTGGTGGCAGGGTTTGGGTACAGCCTGCATTCCGCTTCCGCCTTATGCTCCTCCACAGGCACATTACAGGTCGACACCACCTCCATTCTGGTGTTGCACCCTGTGGTATTGCCGATGATGGTTCCATTTCCCTGGGCCTTCAGGATATGACATATCCGCTGGGTGTTGCAGACAGCCAGCGATTTGTTGTGTTCGATATCGAAACCTGTCAGCGAATCGGCCGAGAGGTTGTTTAATCCCATCAGACTGGTAAGGCTGTCGTTATGGGCGATTGCCAGGAGGCCTCCCATGTATGTAAGACTCGTCAATCCCTCCAGCGTGACGAGCCTGTTGTTGCCTGTAATGATAAGTCCGCCGGGAAGTTCAGCGAGATTACTGAGGCCTGTCATGGAAGAAAGTCTGCCGTTGTTCCCGATGTTCAGCACACCCCCTATCGATGCCAGGTGATCCAGCCCCGTAAAGGATTTCAGGGAGTCGCAACCGGTGATAACCAGTTTTCCACCGATTGAACCGAGCTGATCCAGTCCATGGAAGTCTTTAAGACGCGGATTTGAAACAATCATCAGGGAATCTTTGACCGACGCCATGTGATCGAGGCCGCCGGTCGCGACCAGTGAATTATTACCAATGATCCGGATATACTTGTTTACGGTAGTCAGCCCTTCGAGTCCATTCAGGCTGGCCAGCGAATTGTTTTGTCCGATTTCTATCATGCTGCCAAGGAAGGTGAGGTTCTCCAGCCCCGCCAGGGATTTCATTTTCTGATTGGCCCATACCAGCAGCTCCCCTCCCACCGAATGCAGGGAGCCAAGCCCTGCAAGACTGGTGAGTGTTGAGAGATCGAAGATCCTCAGGGTT
>CAIYQH010000233.1 GCA_903928285.1 uncultured Bacteroidales bacterium | reverse complement strand
TATCTATGGATTCCCGCTGGCAGGAGGCGCCATCGTCAGGCCTGCCGAACTGGCGATCACTCCCCGGTATGAAACCAGTCTCTTTGAAGTCAGTATGCCGGTATCGCTCTATAACTGGACCCTGCCGCGGTTGGGACTTGCTTTGCGGGTTTATGGCTTTACCGTTGGGACCGATAAACTGGGAGGCTTCTTCAGCTACAACAACTTCACGGGTATGGATTTCTATTTCTCGTTCAAATTGTTCTTCAGCAAAGGAAACTGCCATATCCGCGGACCTGTTCATTGCGGAAGTAATGAGCAGAAAAAAATCAAGTACTAAACCTCCGTCATCCTTACATCCAGTGCATCGCGGAGGGCGTTTCCCATCAGCATGAAGGCCAGTACCATCAGCATGATGGCGATGCCCGGCAGAACTGCCAGGTAGGCATAGTCGAGCACGATATAGCCATAGTTTTCCTTGATCATCGATCCCCACGAGGGTACCGGAGGCTGCACCCCCAACCCGAGAAAACTGAGCCCTGCCTCCATCAGGATGGCAGAGGCAAAATTGGCAGCCGAGATAACGATCACTACCGCCATGACATTGGGCAGGATATGATGGAAAATTATCCGGAAATCAGAATAACCAAGCGCCCGCGCGGCTTCCACATATTCTTTCTCCCTGATCCCCAATACCTGCCCCCTGACAACCCTGGCAACTTCAACCCACATAGTGAGTCCTACGGCGATAAAGACCTGCCAGAAACCCTTCCCCAGGGCAAAGGTGATGGCAATGACCAGCAGCAGCGTTGGAACCGACCAGATGACATTGATGACCCACACGACAAGGTTGTCAACCCAGCCGCGGTAATAGCCCCCAAGCGCTCCCATAAAGATGCCGATGACCAGGGATATCAGTACGGAAATCAGTCCGACCGAAAGGCTTACCCGGGTGCCGATCATCAGCTGGCTGAGATAATCCCGTCCAAACCGGTCGGTGCCAAGCCAGAACCTTTTTATATAGGGCTTGCCGGCTGATCCGGTCGGCAAAGTTTTAACCATGGAAGGATCACCGGGTAACGAACCGTATTCGATAAACCAGATATAGCCGCCTCTTAACGACCAGGCACGAATGGGTATGTTTTGCAGGCTTTTCACCCGTCCCAGCAACATCGTTTTAATGATATTATGGCCGGGTCGGGCTGATTGATCCCTGACAGGGAGCATCAATACCGAGAAACCAGGTTTTTTCAGCCCCAGCTCAAGATACTGGTCGTTTGCATACGGGGTAGGGTCGGGCGTGACCAGGTATCCCAGCAATGCCACAAGGGCCGTAAAGCAGATAAAGACCAGCGATGCCGATCCTGTTTTGCTTTTTTTAAACCTTCTCCAGGCAACTGAACTGAGTGAGCCGGAGCGGGTAACCGTTTGCTTTTTAAAAAACACGTGCAGATTGCGGATTGTAGTTGGGAAATATAATTTTTTGTGTACTTTTGCAAAGCATTACATGGTGGTCGTAGCTCAGTTGGTTAGAGCGATAGATTGTGGATCTATAGGTCGTGGGTTCAAGCCCCATCTTCCACCCCAGTAAAATCAAGGCTCCCGGATTCCCGGGAGCCTTTTTTCTTACCTTTCTTGATGAAGTAACGGTGATCTCCGAACCTGATGGTTTGGTGAAACGTTATTTTCTGACAACCAGCTACTTGGCATATCCTTTGGTGTTGATTTTGAATAAGCTGTCAACAGTTGCCGTAAGCTTGTCCTGGTGATTCCTGGTTGTGAGTGCATGGATCTGCTGCATGATGCCGAGATCCATTTCCGTGTCATTCTGGAACGCCAACTGGTCGGTTCCGCTGAACGACCGGTAATAATCAAGGTTCTGGCAAATGATCTTTGTCAGCCTTTCCGCCAGTTTATTGGCCTTGGCCACCTCACCGGTACGGTAATAAAGATCGATATAGGGCAGAACAGTCTGGTCGTAGGGGAATTTGTTTTCAGGAAAAAATTTGAAAAACATATCCAGCAGGGCATTGGCTTCCTTGGCCTTTCCCAGGTTGATCAGGGCTTCGGCAGTGCGCGCGATTTCCATCTTTGAACGATAGGAATTGCTGCGGCTTTCAGGATCAATGTAAACTTTTGGGTCGTTCAGGTTTCCCCATTTGCATTTATTCATGAAGATGTTGTAGCTCCCCATCGCATCAATACCGCCCATGCCGGGAATATAGCTGGCCGAGTCGGTCCGCACCGGAATCAGTTTGTACACCCAACCCTCGAGATGACAGAACCTGTCGACATCGAAACAATGGCTCACACTGGATGGCGCTGCAAAATAAACGGGGCGCTGCCATTTGTTGGTAGCCATGATGTCGAGCATCATCAGGTCGTTTTTGGTAAGATAGTTTGATTTGATAGTCCAGTAGATGGTATCCACAACCCTGCGGCTGTAATATTCGGGCACAATGCCGTTTTTCAGACAGGCAGCCACATCCACGGCCATTTTAATCTTTTTAGCAGGGAAATACTTGTATCTGCCCCCGTTCTGCGAGGTCAGGAAGGTTTGCGGATCATCGCTTTTAATAAAGTCGATGAAATCCTTCAGGTCAATGTAATCCTTGATCCCTGAATCATAGTAAGGGATGTAATCATTGGTGCCCTCCTGGTACTGGATCGGCTGAAGCGTAAAGGGCAGGGGAGGTGAGTCGTATACTTTGTTGAACATCTGCTGTACATACCATCCGCCGGAGGCAAGTTCGTAATTGACATTCCTGACATCGGTCCGAACCCCTTCAACCTCCTGGTTATACCAC
>CAIYQH010000232.1 GCA_903928285.1 uncultured Bacteroidales bacterium | reverse complement strand
GAGTGCCATCAGGTTGTCGGCATCCAGTACCACAGCGATCTCGTATGCATCGGTCAATTGTGCCATGGCACTGTTCAGCGCCTTTGATTTAGTGCTCTTGTCAAATTTGACCTCGATCACCTTTATGGGCAATTCCCTTAACCGTGCCAGGGTGTCGGGCTGAAAGGAGTCGGCAATAATGACGACGTCGTATTTATCCCGCGGGTAATCCTGGGCTAACGCATCTTTTGCCACTTCAACGATTACATCATCTTCCTTGTATCCGGGGATGAGAACCGCTACCTTTCGCCGGAGGGATTGGTTCCTGTAAGCGGGTTGCCTGTAAAACAATCCGGCAAAGGCAAATACAAAGATGTAAGCCGTGGGCAGCAGCAGCGCCAGGAGGGCCGAGATCTGCAACACGAGGTATGCTGTGTGAAGTACCGGATTCATAAATCAGGTGAATTAAACGTTTATTATCAAATTCATCGCGGGTCTTAAAGCTATTTCCTCAGTTTATTTCTGATCTTCAGGGCATATTTCCTCAGGAACGGAAAGTACTTCCCGCTTTTCAGGTTATAAAGTACCGACTCGGCATCAAAAATCATTTCAAAATTCTCGGTACATAACACCGGTTTTTTCGCGATCCTGTTTATTTCGATGGCCTGGCTCAGCGAACTCTCGATGAACAGAACATAAGGTTTTGATGCGTAGGTTTTTGCCTTATGCGCTGCATGGCTGTTGGCCCTCATCCGGGCCTCCTTATCGGGCAAGTCAAGTAATACCAGATCATTATACTTGACATTGTTTGCCGCAAGCCAGGTCTCCGTTTCTTTCCTGTATTTTTCGAGGCGGGAGGTAACAATGGTCCCGATTTTGCTTCCCGGGATAAATAGCGGCGGGGCGTTCAGGATGAAATCCCGGTATTTTTCCCCGTCATCGTTTTGTTCCTCGGTAGGGTCGATACACAAAACACCATCAATGTCAAAGCATGCCTTTTCAAGACTCGTATGGTTAAGGATATTCCACTGGAAATACCTTGGCAGCGGGACGATCTCGAAATAGTAATCTACCATTTTTTCCTTGCCGGGGATTACGTATATGGCACAATAACTGATTGAAAAGTCAGCTTCCAGGTGTTTCAGGCTCTCTTTGCATTTATCCATGGCCGAACCTGATGCGATGCTGTCGTCGACGACCAGGATCTTTTTAAAATCTTTGATGTCGAAAAACTGACCCCTGGCGCCGGCTTTATAAATGTGCCCGTTAATGAAAGAGTGGATATCGGTGTATGGTCTGTTGAGGTACAAAGCCAGCAGATTCGCGGGAAGCATGCCACTTCTGGGGATACCGACTATGAGATCGAAATCCCTTGGAATAACATTTAAACGCTTAAGGATGATTTTATTCAAATCTGAGACATTCCTGTAATACATATTATTCAGATTAGGTGAGTGATTCTTCAATGTGCCTGTAAATACTGTTCACGTTGTTTTTCCAGCTGTGCGACCGGGCAAACAAAATGTGTTCCTTTATTTTTTCCTTGTCACTGATCTCAAGGAGTGCGCTTTCAATGGCAGCCAGGTAATCAGCAACGGAAGAACAAAGATAAGCATGTCCCCTG
>CAIYQH010000231.1 GCA_903928285.1 uncultured Bacteroidales bacterium | reverse complement strand
TGCATTTGTGCTTGGTATCGGCTGGGCGCTGAAGCGTTATATGAAGGATGCCAATGCTTTCCTGGAAGCAGGCCGTTCGATGCCTGCCTGGGTGGCGGGTCTCGCCTTTATCTCTACGAACCTGGGAGCCCTCGAGGTAATGGGCATGACCGGTTCAGGCGCCAAATACGGGATGCTTACCACCCATTTTTACTGGGTTGGAGCGATCCCCGCCATGGTTTTCCTTGCCCTGTTTATGATGCCATTTTACTACGGATCCAAGGCCCGTTCGGTGCCTGAGTATCTGAAACTGAGGTTTGACGAGAAGACCCGCGGACTGAATGCCATCCTCTTTGCCGTGATGACCATCCTCGCCTCCGGTATCTCGATGTATGCCCTTGCCATCCTGATGGAGAAGGTGCTGGGTTGGAACTTCCATCTCAGCCTGGTGCTTTCAGCCGCCATCGTACTCGGCTATACCTATCTGGGAGGCCTATCTTCCGCCATCTACAATGAAGTGCTGCAATTTTTCATCATCGTAATCGGGCTGCTGCCGATCGTGGTCCTCTGTATGCAGGACCTCGGCGGATGGGCAGGTATGAAGGAACAACTGGCGCCGATCGTATCGGCCAAGGGATTTGCCGCCGACACCTGGACAACCACCTGGAAATATACGGGCTCAGCAAAAGCAAATCCACTGGGTGTTGAATGGTACGGGATTTTTGCAGGACTCGGGTTTGTCCTTTCGTTCGGTTACTGGTGTACCAACTTCCTGATTGTACAGCGTGCCATGTCGGCCGAATCATCGACTGCCGCGCGCAATACGCCGCTCATCGGCGCTTTGCCGAAGATGTTCATCCCCTTCCTCATCATCGTTCCCGGCATTGCGGCACTGGTACTGTTGAACAAGCACGGCTCCGGATTTACCCTTCCCGAAATTTCCCCGGGACATTACAACTACGATTATACCATTATCGCCCTGTTGAAACAATACCTTCCTGCCGGGGTGCTGGGGCTTGGCATCACCGCCCTGCTGGCATCGTTCATGTCGGGGATGGCCGGCAATGTCTCTGCCTTCAACACTGTCTGGACCTATGATATTTACCAGAGCTATATCAGGCCTGTTACGGGCGACGCAGCCGGAGATTCACAGCATTATCTGAAGGTAGGTCGCATGGCCACCATCTTCGGCGTCATCGTGAGTATTGCCGCAGCCTACCTGGCCAGCCTGTTTGGCAATATCATGGATTTTCTCCAGACCATCTTCTCCATGATCAACGCCCCGTTATTTGCCGTGATCTTCCTGGGCATGTTCTGGAAGAGAACCACAGGTCACGCCGCCTTCACCGGACTGCTGTCGGGATTTTTCATGGCACTGCTGCATCATGGCCTCACGGTTCCCGAAGGCGCTGTCACCCTCGTTAAGGGTGGCTGGATCTGCAACCTGCATACCTATCCTGTGGAGATGGCCCAGAATTTCTGGACTGCCATCATTGCCTTCAGTACCAGTGCCTTGGTTACCGTGGTGCTCTCCCTGCTCACGAAACAGAAAAAATCGGATGATGATCTTAGAGGTCTTGTCTATGTGCTTACACCGAAGCTGGGTGTGGAGCAGGTGCCCTGGTACCAACGCTCAACCACACTGGCCATCCTGGTACTGGCCATTGGAACGGTACTTACGATCTTGTTCTGGTAAATCACACACATAAAATTCACTCAAATAAAATTCAACCATCATTATGGGTATAGATATCAAGTTCCCGATCGGTCTGATGTTCTCACTTCTCGGGCTGTTACTGTCACTTTACGGATTGTTCACCAACGGTAATGTTGAATTGTACCGCCGTTCGCTGGGTGTCAATGTCAACCTCTGGTCAGGATGCGGCATGCTGGTTTTCGGTCTGATCATGCTCTTTTTTGCCTGGAGAAGTAAAAAAGCTAAAACCCGGTGAGATGAGCCAGTTTCAGCGTACTTTTCTGAAATCGCCCATCGGTTATATCGACATCGAGGGCTCCGATGCCGGGATCCACAGTCTCTATTTTCTCGATTTCAAAGTTAAGGTAGGCCGCACCCCTTCGTGCCTGAAGGTGTGCGTTGACCAGCTGGAAGAGTATTTCTCCGGAACCCGCCATTCCTTCGACCTGCGTCTCGACCTGCAGGGCACGCCCTTCCAGCAAAAAATCTGGCAGGAATTGCTGACTATTCCCTACGGAACCACCACCACCTATCTTGAACTTGCCAGGCAAACCGGGAATGTTCATGCGTTGCGTGCCATCGGCGGGGCCAACGGGAAAAACCCGGTATCGATCATCGTTCCCTGTCACCGCGTCATCGGACAAACCGGGAAACTGGTTGGCTACCGGGGAGGATTACAGCGAAAAAAATGGCTCCTGGAACACGAACATGCCTTCGCCCAGCGCGACCTGTTCTACGGCAAACTCTGAAATAGCTGTTGTGCCAAATGTGGTCAAAAAAGTCTCTGCAATCCCATCGGCCGACCACCCTCCAAAACCCCGACATCCGTGTCTTCAACACCCCGCCTGATCTTCCTTCTGCTCCTGATAACAATAAGATTATCAGCGCAGGATAGTATCCTCAGCCTGGCGTCAGATCCAGGAAACCCATTCTTAATAAAGGCTGTCACAACACCATCTGGAAGGGAAATACCGCTGCCGGCTCCCCAGCCGCTGTTTTCCATTGTTGCCGACAGTATTTTATATCCCTCCTGCAACCATGCCAGACTTGTAAATGATACCCTCTTTTTCATCCTTGCCGACAGCATCTCAGGCTGGGCGACCCCCGAAAGGCACTTTGCCCCCGGGCGAAAGTACATTGTCCATTTTCTGAACACGGGTAAAAGTTCTCACAGGATTGAGAACCTGGTTCCGATGGGAGAGAACGCCGGCAAGGTATACATCACCGCGGCCGGGTCAAGGGAATGGCCGCAGTATCTTTGCCGTTCGCGGCTTTACAGGCCGGGATATGGCCCGGTAGGCGTGCTCCTTCCCGATAATGCCTGGCACATGGGATTTGCCGATTACCGGGTTAGTGATACCCTTTCGCTGACAGCCGTCGCACGCCGGGGCCAGCGCGATAAAACTCTTACCGAAGCCGACCGGTGGAGGCTGTCGCTGAAGCCCGGGGGCTGGGCGGAATACGTCATTTACATCGATTGCCATACAGGTGAATGGCATGACGGTTTGAAGATGATGTTCAGAGACAGATGGCTTTATGACCTCCCGTCTTTTGACAACAGCCTGTTTGAACGTCAGGATCTTGGCTGGATGCGGAATACCTATATCATGTTGCTCCAGTTTGCGTGGGATAAAAAATATTACGACTACGCCCAAAAAAGGTATACATGGTACGACCATTACCATGAATACGACAGCCTGATAGGAGGGATCGACATCTTTACCCTGTGGCCGACTTGGCCACGCCTCGGGCTGGATCAGCGAAACCAATGGGATATGTACCGCGACCTGCCCGGGGGACTTACTGAATTGCGCAACCAGGTGGATTATACCCATAAAGCCGGGAAAAAATATTTTATCTCCTTCAACCCCTGGGATGAGGGCACCCGGAAGGAGGATCAGTTAAAAGGGATGGAGGATCTGCTTCGCGCAACCAGCGCCGATGGCGTGGTACTCGACACCAAGGGGGAATCGGACAGGGAGCTCCAGGCCGCAGCCGACAGGGTGAAACCCGGGATCATCATGTACAGCGAAGGAATGGCAGTGCCTAAAGACATGCCGGGGATTGTCAGCGGCCGGGTTCATGATGCCCTTGTCATGCCTCCGCCGCTGAACCTGAACAAATACATCAAACCTGATTTTGCTATCTTCAGGGTGCTGCAGCTGGCTGATGACAGGCTGCACCGCGAACTGGCCATCGCCTTTTTCAACGGTTATGGCGTGGAGATCAATACCATGCGGCCGGGCCGGCCGGAATGGATGGCCGGTGAATTTGCCTACCTGGGCAAAACCACCAAAATCCTGAGAGAAAACAATTCAGTATTTCATAATGATCATTTTTTCCCGCTGATCCCCACCCTTACCGACTCGGTGTATGTGAACCGCTGGGAAGGGGTCGGCAAAGTGGTCTACTCGGTCTACGGTGCAAATCCGAAGGGATGCAACGGGGAGCTGTTCGAAACAGACATGATTAGTACTGGCCATCATGTTGTCGACCTCTGGAACCACCTGGAGGTAACTCCGGTTATACGAAACGGAAAAACCATCATACATGTCCCGGTTGATCCTTTTCCACCCTCATGGCTTAATTCCCGCAGGGAGGGGAATGTCGGCTGCATTGCGATCCTTCCGGAACTGCTGGAGGTGCATGTTTCAGAAAGGACTTTTTCAGTTGCCTGCTCTGTTGGAGATAAAATCGTGGTGACAGCAGGAAATCCCACCTACGGTTCCAGGCAATGTTCCTATCCTGCCCTGAAGAAATTGACTGTTAACCAGGCTCTTTTACTGGAGAATCCTGGAAAAATCGTGGTTCAGTTATTTGAAAAATCAGAATTACTGGATGAACGGGTTATCTTAACCGGGAAGGGTGTGGCTGAAAATTTGCCTACCCCCGGATTGGCAGGGGTGGCCGGTAATGCTCTTTCAAGCGCGTTACCGAAACTGATCAGTTCGGTTCACCGCACGACGAAGGCCTCCACAGCCCCTCCCGGGATGGCAGAGATTCCGGCAGGCCGGTTCAGGTTTTATACTGTCCGTGACCCGAATACCCTCGATCCCTTCATTCCTTTCCCGAAATTTTCAGATACCGTGCTCCTGGATATGCCCCGGTTTTTTATGGATATCACCCCCGTGACCAACGCTCAGTATAATAAATTCATTGATCAGTCATCTTATAAACCGGTAGATACTATAAATTACCTGAAGCATTGGTTTAATGGGAATCACCCTCCCGGGCAGGAGAATATGCCAGTGGTTTATGTCAGTCCGGATGATGCCGCTGCTTATGCCCGGTGGGCAGGAAAGCGACTGCCGACCGAACAGGAGTGGCAGTATGCCGCCCAGGGGAACGATTGCAGGAAATATCCCTGGGGAGACCATCCCGATTCAACAAGGTGTAATGCCAACCTGAATTTTGCTACACAGGTTGACCAATACCCGGGTGGCTCCAGTCCTTTCGGGGTCATGGACATGACCGGGAATGTTTGGCAGCTTACCAGTGATACCTATGATAATGGCTGCTATTACTTTACCATCATCAGGGGAGGAAGTTATTACCATCCGACACAGAGCATCTGGTATGTTACGGGCGGGCCGCTGCCGGCTGATCACCCCGAGATGCTGCTGTTAATGGCGCCGGGCCTCGACCGCAATGGTACCGTGGGCTTCCGCTGTGTTAAGGACAGTAAATGATCCTCCGGTCGCCAATTCATGGCTGGATAAGCGCATCAAAGAGCACCTCGATCGGATGGAGCGCCTTTTTACCTGTTCCATCCATGATCTGGTGGCGGCAGGAAGTACCCGGAGCAGCAATGATCACCTCTGCGGCAGCCTTCCTGACTTCGGGGAAAAGCACCAGCTCACCTACTTTCATGGAGGTTTCGTAGTGTTCCTTTTCATAGCCGAAGGCTCCTGCCATACCACAGCAACCCGATTTTATCTCCTCAACCCGGTAGTTCACGGGGAGGGACAGCATTTTCAATGTCGGTCCTGTGGAGGCCAGGGCTTTTTGATGGCAATGTCCGTGCAGCCTGACAACCCTGGCATCGGGCGTAAATAAAGCGGGTAGTTCCTGACCATTTTGGCAATGCTGCATGATAAACTCATCGAACATCAGGGCATTTTTTGAAAGAGTAATTGCAGAATTCATTAAAGCCGGGTCAACCAATTCAGGATATTCATCGCGAAATGTCAGGATTGCAGAGGGTTCAATACCTACCAGGGGAGTTTCAGCGGTTACCAGCTCCTTTAACTTCAGAACATTTTCATTGGCCAGTTTTTTTGCTTTCCTGATCAATCCCTTCGACAGGAAGGTCCGGCCGCTTTCATTATGATCGGGAATAACCACCCTGTAGCCGAAGGCATTCAGCAATTTGATGGCTTTTATGCCGATCTCCACATCGTTGTAGTCGGAAAATTCATCGGCAAAAAGATAGACCATCCTGCCGGCTTTCCCTTCGTTCCTGCCACTTTGCTGGTGACGGGCAGCCCATGCACGCAGCGTCGTTGAATAAAGCAGGGGTATGTTCCTTTCAGGGGCAAAGCCCAGCAGTCTTTTGGTAAGGCCCGACAGGAACTGGTTCTCCTGGAAAAAATTGAAGAGGACGGGGAACCAACTGCCGAGTTTATTAACGGAGGTGATATGGGCAATGAGGCGCGAGCGTATGGGGATCCCGTTGACATCGTAGTAATGCTGCAGGAATTCGGCTTTGAGTTTGGCGATATCGACATTGGAGGGACACTCCGATTTACAGGCTTTACAGGAGAGGCAAAGGTCCATCACCTCGTAAATCTCCTGGTGATCAAAAGGATTTTCCTTCGGGGAATTGGTCAGGAATTCGCGCAGGATATTGGCACGGGCCCGGGTGGTGGTGGTTTCATCCCTCAGAGCCATATACGAGGGGCACATCCAGCGGCCTGTGATCACTGTGTTGCGGCAGTCGCCCGAACCATTGCACTGTTCAGCGGCACGGAGAATCCCGTGACTGCCCGAAAAATCAAATACGGTGGGGATGTCGCGAACGGGCTTGCCAGGTTCAAACCGCAAACTGGAATTCATCCTGGGTGTGTCGGTAATTTTATTGGGATTGAAGATCCTGTGCGGATCCCACACCGCTTTAATCTCCTTCAGCAAGGCATAGTTTTGCTCACCCAGCATCAGGGGGATAAATTCGCCACGTAAACGGCCATCGCCGTGTTCGCCCGAGAGTGAACCATTGAATTTTTTGACCAGTTTCGCTGTTTCCAGGGCAACGGTGTGAAACAATTCCACATCGGCAGGGTCTTTGAGATTCAGCACCGGCCGCAGGTGCAGTTCTCCGGAACCGGCATGGGCATAATAGACACAGTTAAGCCCATGACTGGCCAGCATGAGGCCGAATTCTGCTATATATTCAGGTAGAACGGCCGGGTTCACGGCGGTGTCCTCCGTTACGGGAACCGGCTTGCGGTCGCCGGGATAATTGGAGAGCACCCCCAGACCTGCCTTGCGCAGGTCCCATACCTTTTTGACATCGGGCGGGAAGACGATGGGAAAATGGTAGCCCAGTCCCGCTGAACGCATCTCCTCCTCCAGCTCGCGATAGATATCCATGATCATCTGCCTTGTCTCACGGGCGAATTCGATGATCAGGACGGCGCCGGGATCACCTTTAATAAAAAACCTGTTCTGACGCTGGGTGATGTTGTCACGGGTACAATCCATAATGGCCTTATCCATCAGTTCCACCGATCCCGGTTCATACTTCAGGGCAATCAGGTTGGCCTTCAGCGATTCGGCCACCGTATGGCAATGTACGCAGATCAGCGCCTTCTCTTTCGGGGGCAGGGGAACGAGGTTGAGTTTGATTTCGGTCATGAACATAAGTGTTCCCTCTGAGCCTGCGATCAGCTTGCAGAAGTTAAAGGGTGGCTTCTGAGCGGCTTCCGGCGATGGATCTAACTGAACAAAGGGTTCTGATTCAAGCAGCAGGTCGATTGCATAACCCGTATTCCGGCGGTGCATCGCCGGGTCGGGGTATTCCCTGCGGATGTTTTCCTGGTTTGCAGGATCGGACAGGATGTTGCTGATCTGCCTGTAAATCGTGTTTTCCAGCGAATCACCGGTAAGCTTCGCCCGGAACTCATCCGGGGTAAGGTCGCTGAACTCCACTTCGGAACCATCGCTCAGGAACCCTTTCACAGATATAACATGGTCGCGGGTGCTGCCATAAAGGATGGAGTGGGCGCCGCACGAGTTGTTCCCGACCATGCCCCCCATCATGCACCTGCTCGAGGTGCTGGTCTCCGGGCCGAAGAAAAGCCCGTGTTTCTCTGCAACTTGATTCAGTTCATCAAGAATGACGCCTGGTTCAACGCGAACCCAGTGTTCTTTCACATTAAGTTCCAGGATGCGGGTCATGTAGCGCGAAACATCCACCACCAGGCCATGACCCACCACCTGTCCGGCCAGGGAGGTTCCTGCCGTTCTGGGTATCAGGGGGAAATTCTCAGCACATGCAAAGCGGATCAGTTGCTGAGTGGCGGCACTGCTTTTCGGCCGGGCCACCCCCAGCGGGATTTCGCGATAGGCCGAAGCATCTGTGGCGTAAAGAAGCCGCTGGGTTTTATCTGTAAATAAATCCCCGTCAAATCCTGCTCGGAAAGTATTGATCTTTTCCTGAAAAAGGTTGTCATCCATTGATACATGTGATAAATAACAAAAAGTTAGCGTCTGTTGTGTATTTTGTAGTTTTCATAAGAATCCTGTTTACAGAATCGATGCGATTAATTTAACCACAAAGCTCACAATGATTTACACAAAGGCTAAAATGGAATTCTTTGTGTTCATTGTGCCTCCTTTGTGTCATTGCGGTTATTTTTCATCAGGTTTTGAATCTAAAACAGTCTCTTAATCAGGTAGTATTATTTCAAAGTATTCAGCATCTCATTCCAAGACGGCGAGCTTTTTAGCGACAGAAACTCGGGCTGCTGTATCAACCGCTGTTTATCCGTAAATCCTTTTGAAATGGCAGCCTTAAGCTGGGCCATGGCTGCAGCCGCATCGCTGCTGCTGGCCAACAGGATGGCATGCATGTAATTTGCTTCCGGATTCGGCGGATCGGCCGTTTCATAAAGGGTTACAAACTTTTCAGCCTCCCTGTACCGCTGCTGGATGATGGCGGCATTGGCATAAGAGTAACAGACCAGGCTCAAAAAGGCCTTCAGCCGCGCATTCATCAGCGTATCTTCAGGATTTTTCCCCTTCATATGCCTGCTGTCCATCAGGCTGATCCTGTTTTTCCACCATGCCAGATCCATGGTACTGATGGCTTTCCCCAGGGACTGTTGTTCGGCAGCTTCATTTTTCAGTATGGCTGTCCGATAGGAGAGCTGACTTTTATACGCCGCAAGCTGTTCAATTTCCGCCAGCTGTGAAATAAACCTGTCAGAGGTGGTTAACCGTCCGGCAAAGGCTGTTGCTTCGCGGCAAAAGCCGGCTGCGGCAATCAGCTGGTTTTCCTTCACGGCATCTTCAACCCGTTTCCCGAACCCGTCCATGATCTTCCCGATCAAATCCTTGTCGGCAGGAAGCCTCCCGTCCCGCATGGCATTGAGCGTAATCCACTGGAATCCCTGCTCCATGGTTTCCACCGGCGGCCAGGCATGGGGACCTTGAAAGGTGGTGATAAAATGCCGGATTCCCGCCCTGGTCATCGGTTCCTCAAGCTGAAGCATCTCATTCATGTTGAAATCGGCGGTTCCCACGATGCCAAAGTAATCTGCCTTGAATAACGATGGGTCTGTATCCCCCGGTAATCCTGCCCCGCAGCCAATGACCCCCTTCACGAGGTGTGTCATAAGGGCGGCGGTGCTTGCCACCCTGGAACCTCCCGAGAAACCAGCCATATAGATACGGTTGGTATCGATGGGGTATATGGTAATGATCTCCCTGAACATCGGACCAAGGATATCTCTGATCGCGGCAGTTGAAAGCCCGTTTTTTGAATTATTCGAACCGATCAGGATAAAACCGTACCGGTCGGCAAGATCCTTATATTTTCTGACCGGTAACGCCCCTGAACCATGCGGATC
>CAIYQH010000230.1 GCA_903928285.1 uncultured Bacteroidales bacterium | reverse complement strand
CCCGGGGCACAGAAAAATTTCAAGTACCTTAAAAACATCCTGCCCGGCATAACCCTGGCGGAAATCAACGACCTGGCTAAAAAATGGGTTACCGACAATAACCTGGGAATGGTGATCATGGCTCCCGACAAAGAGAATGTGAAGGTGCCCGCCGTCAGCGAAGTGCTCAATATCATAAGCGAATCGAAAAACCAGCCATTGCAGGCCTATGTTGACAATTTCAAGGCTGAACCCTTGGTCAAGGAGACGGCTGCCAGCGGAAAAATCGTGAAACGGACCGACATCAAAAACCCTGAATACACAGAGCTTACCCTGTCGAACGGTATTACCGTCGTGCTTAAACCCACGACGTTCAAAAATGACGAGATCCTGATGTCGGCTTACAGCCTCGGCGGAAAATCACTGGCTATGGATGCCGACTTCATGTCGGCCAACTTTGCCGCCGAGATCATCAACATGAGTGGTGCCGGGAACTTCGACAATGTTGAACTTCAGAAAAAACTCAAGGGAAAGAATCTGGAGGTTACACCCTATTTTGACGATGAAAAGGAGGGATTCAGAGGCAATTCCACGCCACAGGATTTCGAAACCATGATGCAGCTGATCTATCTCTATACAGAACAGCCCAGAAAGGATTCAACGGCTTTCAAAGCCTTTATCTCGCAGATGGAAAGCCAGTTGAAATTCCTGAAAAGCAACCCAATCGTCAGTTTCTATGATACCTTGTTTAAAACTGTTTATCCGGGTTACAAAAGAAAGATCATGTTCCCCACCCTTACCCAGCTCGGGGAGGTAAACCTTGATAAGGTCTATACCTTCTACAGGGACCGTTTTGCCGATGCCGGAGATTTCAAATTCTTCCTGGTCGGGAATTTCAGCATCGATTCCATTTCGCCGCTGATAGAGAAGTATTTCGGCAGTTTGCCAGCCCTGAACCGCCATGAAACCTGGAAAGATAACTCGGCAAAATTTGCTGCCGGGGTGACCAACCTGACCATCCACAAAGGAACCGACCCCCAGGGGATGGTAGGACTTGTGATGTCGGACAAGTTCGGATGGAATGAAAAGAATGTCATGCAGCTCAGCATGATCAGGGAGATCCTGAGTATTAAACTTATCGAGGTGATCCGCGAGAAGATGAGCGGCGTTTACTCACCCCAGGTCATGATGAATATGGACCAATACCCCCAACCTGAATTTGCCATGATGGTAATGTTCGGCTGCTCCCCGAAAATGACTGAAAAACTGACGAAGGCGGTTTTCGGCGAAATCAAAAAGCTGAGGAAGAACGGTCCAACGGCGGTGGATCTGAAAAAAGCACAGGAATCGATGATCCGTGCAAGGGAAACCGACCTTGAGAAGAATGAATTCTGGTTAAAAAAACTCGAATCGCTTTATTACAACCACGATTCGCCCAATTCGGTCGGCACCTTTAAAGATCGTGTTAATGCCGTAACGATCAATGATCTGAAACAAACAGCCTCAACCTTGTTAAATCCCGATCACTATGTTCGCGTGGTGTTGATACCTGAAAAAAAATAGATGGAAAAATCGGTCAATATCAGGAATAAGAAGGCTTCGCATGAATATTTCCTCGTCCAGGAGGTTACTGCAGGCATTCAGCTTACCGGTACCGAGATCAAGTCGATCCGCGACGGTACCGCTTCCATTGCCGATGGTTACTGCACCTTCACAGGGACAGAGCTTTTTGTACGTAACATGCATATCGCCGAATATTCGCTGGGAACACATTACAACCATGAACCCAAACGCGACCGGAAACTGCTGCTGACCAAACGTGAACTGAAGAAACTGGCCATCAAGGTCAAGGAACGGGGCTTCACCATCATTCCTGTGCTGCTCTTTATCAATGAAAACGGCCTTGCCAAGCTGACGATCGCCCTTGCTCGGGGAAAACACTCGTACGACAAACGGGAAACCCTCAAACAGAAAGATCATCAGCGAGAAATTGAACGGCACAGCTGACAAGTTATGCCTATCCTATTGTGCCCTAATGTGCCTAATGTGGTTAAAAAAGTTAAGATAACAAACCCCTTTAATTAAATCATCATCCGACTATGAAAAAGCAAAACCTGATATTATTTCTGTTTATCTCCCTTTCACTCTATTTCCCGGCATCCTTAAAGGCGCAGGGAACTGAGGCTTCAACCGGGAAAGAGGCCAGAATCAAATGGTATTCATTCGAAGAGGCCTATAACCTCAATAAAAAGAAGCCAAAGAAGATGATTGTCGATGTCTATACCGAATGGTGCGGCTGGTGCAAGAAGATGGACGCCGAAACCTTCACCAATCCCACGATTGTAAAGTATATGAATGCCCATTTCTATTGCGTCAAGCTGGATGCGGAACAAAAAGACACCATCGTGCTCGACGGGGTGAAATATGTCAATCCCAATCCAACCGCCAAACGAAGCACCCATCAGCTGGCCAATGCATTGCTTCGCAACCAGTTTTCATATCCATCCTATGTTTTTTTGAATGAACAGGGAAAATATATCGTTCTCCTGCCAGGCTATCACCAGGCAAAGGAGTTTGAGCCGGTTCTCTCTTTTTTCGGGGAGGATGTTTACCTGAAATCCAAAATGGAAGATCTTCAGGTGAAACTGGGTGAATATGTTGCCAGTTTTAAAGGAGAGATCAAATAGAAAACCACCGCAAATCAGATCCGGAAAATAGATACCGGGTACGCTTGACTTCAGGAATTCCCATGCCAATACTAAAAATAATATCTGACGTATGACAAATTTCAGGAAATTAAACAACATCACAGGGTGGGTTGTTTTCGCGATTGCCGCAATCGTTTACATTCTGACCCTTGAACCGACAACAAGCTGGTGGGATCCGGGTGAGCACATATCAACCGCTTACAAACTCCAGATCGGTCATCCGCCGGGAGCCCCCACCTTCGGGCTGATGGGAAGGTTTTTCTCCCTTTTTGCCTTTGGCGACACGACCAAAGTGGCCTTTATGATCAACATGGTATCAGGCCTTTCAAGCGCCTTTACCATTCTTTTCCTTTTCTGGACCATTACCATGATGGCACGCAAGATCATTGCCCCCAAACAGGAGATAACCCTGGCCCAGACCTGGACCATCCTTTCGGCAGGCATCGTTGGAGCGTTGACCTTTACCTTTTCCGATTCGTTCTGGTTTTCGGCAGTTGAGGCCAACGTTTTTGCCATGTCGCTGTTTTGTACCGCCATTGTGGTTTGGGCGATTTTTAAATGGGAACAGGTAGCTCATGAAAAACATCACTACAAATGGCTTATCTTCATCGCCTTCATGATAGGCCTGTCGATCGGAGTGCACCTGCTGAACCTGCTCACCATCCCGGCCCTTGCGTTTGTCTTTTATTTTAAGAAATACAAACCAACCGCCATGGGCATCTTCCTCAACCTGCTGATCTCCTTTTTCATCCTGGCATTTATCATGTATTACCTTATCCCGGGAATACCCAAATTAGCCGGTCAATTTGAACTTATTTTCACCAATGGTTTCGGATTCCCCTTCAACACCGGCATGATCGTCTATTTTACGCTGTTTATCGGGCTGATCATCTGGGGACTTTGGTACACGCGGAAAAAATCAAAACCGATCCTCAACACCCTTATCCTCTGTGTGGCATTTCTGCTGATCGGGTATTCCTCATTTGTCATCCTGGTCATCAGATCCAATGCAGCCACTCCGATCAATGAAGATGCACCCAAGGATCCCGTCAGCCTGGTCTCCTTCCTTAACCGCGAACAATACGGAACCTGGCCCTTCCTTTACGGCCAGTATTATACGGCGCCTGTCATCGATTATGGCGATGGCACTCCGTTATACAAAAAAGACCTGAAGTCAGGAAAATATATTGTAATCGATGACCGTAAGGGCGTTGAGCGCATCTATGACCCGAGGTTTACCTCAATTTTCCCCAGGATGTGGAGCACCCAGCGTAAAAATGCAGCCTCCTTTTACAGGGAATGGGGCGGCCCGGGCCGTCCGATCGAAGTAAACGGGGAGGATGGGAAACCTACAACCCTCAACAAACCGACCTTTACAGAAAATCTGAGGTTCTTCTTTACCTACCAGGTATCATGGATGTACCTGCGTTATTTCATGTGGAACTTTGTAGGGCGGCAAAATGACGAACAGGGCTTCGGTGGCATTAAAAACGGCAACTGGATCACCGGGATTCCCTTTATCGACAAAGCGAGGGTAGGCCGGCCCGTTTCAGACCTGCCCGACAGCCTGAAGAACATGGCCAATCATAAATATTTCATGCTCCCCTTCCTGCTTGGGCTCGCAGGGATGTTCTACCAGTTCAAAAAGAATTCCCAGTGGGGTATTGTGGTGCTCCTGCTCTTTATGATGACAGGACTTGCCATTGTGACATACCTGAACCAGCAACCCTACGAACCAAGGGAAAGGGACTATTCCTATGCCGCCTCCTTCTTTGCCTTTGCCATCTGGGTGGGGCTCGGGGTGCTTTTTGTGGTCGATTTCCTGATGACAAAGGTTAAGATGAAAGAGATGATGGCGGTGGCGGTGGCAGGTTTGCTGTCGGTCATCCTGGTTCCCGGCCTGATGGCGGAACAGAACTGGCACGACCATGACCGTTCAGGCAAATATGCTGCACGCGACTATGCCGCAAACTACCTGAATTCATGCGACAAAAACGCCATCCTCTTTACCAACGGCGACAACGACACCTT
>CAIYQH010000229.1 GCA_903928285.1 uncultured Bacteroidales bacterium | reverse complement strand
GGTTACCTGTTGCCATGGGATGCGACACCCCGTACCTGGTTCTTTCTTTCCCTCTCGGGGCTGATCGGCTTTGTCTTTGGCGACCTGTGCCTTTTCCAGGCCTTTGTGGTTATCGGCGCGCGTATCTCCATGCTGCTGATGGCCCTGGCTCCGCCGCTGACAGCCCTCATCGGCTGGATCGTGCTGGGCGAGACCCTTTCATGGAAAAGCTGGATCGGGATGATCCTCACCATCACAGGCATCGCTCTGGTGGTGCTCAAACGGCATACCAAGGCCGAAAGTAACGGGGGATTCAGAAAGGTGAAGTTCAATTATCCCGTATGGGGTATCCTGCTCGGGCTGGGAGGCGCCGTTGGCCAGGCGGCCGGACTGGTACTCAGCAAAGTCGGGATGAAGGACTACGACACTTTTGCCTCTACCCAGATCAGGATCATTGCAGGGGTGGCCGGCTTTGCCATCCTGTTTACAGTGATGGGATTCTGGAAACATGCCTACCGGGCCCTGAACAAGCGGAAACCGATGCTGCAGCTCTCCCTCGGCGCCTTTTTCGGACCCTTCCTGGGGGTCTCCTTTTCGCTGATCGCCATCAAATATGCCGACACCGGGATCGCCTCCACCCTCATGTCGATCGTGCCGGTGCTGATCATCCCGCCGTCGATCCTGCTATATAAGGAGAAGGTAACGGTAAAGGAGGTGGCCGGGGCTTTCATCGCCGTACTGGGCGTGATCATGTTTTTCGTGTGACAACCTCCTGCTTCAGGTTTCTTAAAGGTTACGGATCACACATGAAGACTGTGCATTACCAACCTCGGTATCGGAAAAACCATTAATTTTGCATCACTAAACTCCTGCAATGTTCATTCATCGTCCGACAGCATCAGAAATGAAGAGACCCGAAAACCCGGGGATTCGTTTTTATGTTGGGTTGACAGTATTTATCTTCTCCTTTTTCATGCTTCCTACAGGCCTGATCCTTAAAGGGTTTATTGCAAATCATTTCTGGAAGGGGTTTATCCTTGCCTCTTTCTGGATCAGCGCCCCGCTGATGAAGATCTCCAGCATTGCCATCCTGGGGAAGTCCTCCTATGTTTGGATCCAGTATAAAATGCATTATCTCTATCACCGGGTGGCAAAACCCCACCAGGTGACGCCACTGCGGTACAACATAGGACTGTTCATGTTTGTGCTGCCCTTCCTGCCGAACTATATGATCTCCTTTATGCCGCATCTCATCCCTATCAGCCTGCAAACAAGGTATATCATCATTGTGGCATCGGATGTGGTTTTCCTGTCAAGTTTGTTTGTCCTTGGCGGCGATTTCTGGGATAAACTCAGGGCCCTGTTTATCTATAAGGCCAAAGCCCGCTTCGAAGAGACGCCTGAGAAGGAAGATGAATAGGTCATTTCGGGAACAATTCAAGATATTCCTTTGATTCCTGGAGCAGCCGTTCACTGTCGGATGTTCTGATATTGGTCTCCTTCTCGGCAGTCCGGTTATCCTCTTTAATGACCGCATCCCCCGAGAAATAGTAGGCCTTACCGACCCGTTTGTCCTCCTTGCCGATATACTTCAACCCCTCATCATTGATAAAGGCGAGGATCAGGTTCCCTTTCTGAAAATAAAATTCCTCTGTCCGGTTAACGATCTTCTCATAGGGAAGGGTGATAATTCTGACGATCTGGCCGTTCTCGGAAAAGTATTCAATCTTCGACCATTTTTGCTTGATCTGTGCCCTGAAATCTTTTGTTGGAACTATTTTTTGCCGGAAGGATTTCAGATTTTTTTCAATTCTTTCCCGTTCATTCTCGATGACGATGACAAGTGAATCGGTATTGATTTTTGGTTTGCTGACAGTTTTTGATTCAGCTTTGGCTGTTGAGTCGGCTTTTATCTGCTGCTCATTTTTAGCCGTCTGATTATTTGATCCGCAGGCAAAGAAAAGTAATACCATTCCTAAGAAAAGAAATCTCGTTTTCATACAGGGAAATTTAAGGTTAATAACAGGATAGGGCAAATCTGCAATGTTGCCTTATGACAAAGATAGTCATGAATCGGGCGAATCCGACATCATAGTGAATTATTTCACAAACAATCAGGGGAAGGGGCCCATTAAAAGACAGGAAGAAAAAACCCTTTATGGTTCCTTGTGATCCGGGGCTGTTAAAACAACCGCCGTGATCACAAGGAGTCAGAAAGGGCCGCGGAGAATCCGCCGTTTTAAAGGTATCAGCCTGCGCTGTGCTTATTCGCCTATAGTTTCAGCCGCAGGCTAACAAAGAATTCCCTTCCCGGGGCGGGCTGGAAACTGTTGTAATCAGGGCCATTGTTGGGCTCGGTGAAGCCAAAGTACTGTTCATCGAACATGTTCTTGCAGAAGAATCCAAGGTCGCCTTTCAGGTTTCCAAGCTTCCATCCGTAATTCAGGTTGGCATTAAACACGGTGAAGCCGTTTACCCATGAACTGCGGATTATTCCGTTTTCATTGAAATGGTTGTAAATGGAATCGTCAACCTGGATGCACCATTTCGACTGGTACTGGGTATTGAGGGTCAGGGTAAAATGTTTCAGGAACTTCACAGATGCCTCTGCCGTAAGCATATGCTCGGGGCACTGGGGGATCCAGTGGCCATTCACGCTGTCGGGAGCGGTATACTGGAAATGGGAGTAAGTATAGGCGACATCGAATTTCAGAAAATCGAGCGGCGAATAGGATAAAAAGGCTTCTACACCCCATCTGTTGCTCTCTCCCATGTTGCCATAGAATGCGGTATTGTTGCCCCTGCCGGGAACGCTGTAGCGGTAGAATTCGTCTTTGGACTTGATGCTGAAACCTGTTACATCATAATAAAAGTTCTTGCCGATTTCTCCCCTAACGCCGATTTCTCCCCCAAAGGAGGTTGATGGTTTGATCAGCGAGTTGAACCCGCCGTATTGCAGGGGATTGTTATACAGCTCGTCTTCGGTAGGAACCAGGAAGCCCGTACCGATGCTGCCATAGATGTTGGCCGCTTTTGCAAGGTCGTAGGCAAGTCCGAAGCGGAAGGTGGGTTTTTCAAAGGTCTTGCTGTCGCTTTGGGAGGCTGAATCCAGCTTATTGTAAACATAATCATAGCGAACATTCAGGGTGGCAAACAGTTTTTTGAAAAGGTCAACTTTATCGATCAGGAACAATCCCGTACTTTTCTGGCGGATGATCTGGTTGATGAGGATCGTGTTGATGTCGAAGGATTGTTCGCTCCAGTGGCTGTCAACCCTGTTGTTGTCGATGGTATTCCCGTCGGGAACGGCAAACATGTGTTCGGTCATGGTCATCGACTGGTAATCAACGCCAAGGCTGAGGTGGTTGAACACCTTTTCAGAGCCGAAATGGAGGTTATACTGTGCCGAAATGCCCGGGTTCACGTAGGGTTTGTAGTCATCGCCGTTGTTGGAGGTTTCGCGGTAGTTGTTGAATCTCATAAATCCCTTTACCGTGATGTCCTGGTTCCTGGCAAAATCATATTTCACCGTGGTTGCGCCGGTAAGGCGCTGGGTTTTATGGAATTCATTATATCTCACGGCGTCAGTGTTGGCTGCGGTATGCCCCACTGTATCATAACGGCCCAGGTTGATTCCTTCGGAATTCTGGTTGAAATAGCTGGTATAGGTGAGCAGTTGGGTGATCTTTAATTTTGCCGAAGGAGTCCAGGTAAGTTTTTCGCTGAAATTATCGCCCATATAGGCCTGGTGAATGCGATATCCTGTGCCCTGCATATGGGAATAGGAGATGCGGTAGTTCACATTTCCCTGGGTGCCGTCGATCTGCCCGAGAACCTTCCAGAAACCGTTGGATCCTGCCGAAGTATAAAGGCTGGCGTTAAAGGGTTTGTCGCCGCCATCCTTGGTGGTAATGTTGATGATCCCGCCGGTGGAACCTGCTCCGTACAACGAGGCGGCAAGTCCTTTGACAACTTCGACATTTTTAACGGTTTCCCAGTCAACATCATATAAATCGGGGGCAAAGCCACCAGGGTTGTTGATGGAGATGCCGTCGATAAAAACGCCGACTCCCCTGAATCCGCTTTCAGTTAACACACCCTGTCCGCGTACATATACGTGGACCCTCGATCCGCCGGTGCCATTGTCAATCCTGACGCCGGGTACGAGCCGCAATGCATCGTCGGCAGCGATGGTTTTTGTCAGCGATGTGAGCTGCCTTGGGGTCACTACCGAAATGGCTGCCGGGATCTCATTAAGGGGAATGTTGATCCTTAATGCAGTTACGACGATTTCGTTCAGCAGTTTAATGGTTGTCGTATCTTTTGGCGTTTTGGGGGTTTCCTTTTTCCCCTGGGCCATACCGGAGAAAAAACTTAATAAAACAAAAAGGGAAATAAGGTATATGGATTTCATAAGTATATGTTTTTGGATTAATAGTAAAAGTGAATTTAATTGCCTGATGGGTTGCATTGCATTTATTTTCGGAACATATCCCAACGATCCCTGCAATCTGTTAAGGTGCTGGGGGTTAAAGACAAATAACACAATACCGGATGCAGAACCCGGGAGGTGAAAGGAAGAAAGGAATGAATCAGGCTGTTTTCGGCGGTGGGGCGAAATGGACCAGGTAAACTGGGATGATGATCTGTTTGGCTGTTGGAAAATGAAATGTAATTCCCTGACCCTGAATGCTTGGCGAGGGTTGTTGAAGGAGCGCCTGTGTGAAAAGGTTGTATAAAAGGGCCAGCATAGGGTTGTCTTTGTGGGAGGAATTCCCGTTGCGCCTGAGAAATCGCGAATAATCGGCCAGGAGTTCATCTTCCCGCGTATCCCGGAGACAATAAAACAGGGTGGTGTCGCCTTTTTTGCGCTCGGCTACCAGGTCGTACATCCTGCCAAAATAGGAAAATTCGGAATCTTTAATACGATGGAACTGGCTTTCACATTCGGGATGCAGGATCTTCAGGATAACAATATCCTCCTGGAAGGTGCCGCACCTGATCCTGGCAACCATCTCCTGCTGGGTCCTGTATTGGTTGAACCTGAAGGCAATAAAGCAGCCAATGGTGTTTACCAAGAACAGAATCAGAACTGCGATGACGGCAAGCTTTTTCAAGTGTTTATTTCCGGATGATCAGTTTATGAAGCGAGGTTCCGTGTACAGTTGTTAGGGTCAGCAAATATACGCCATCCGGGAGAAAATTCAAATTAATTTTTTTCAGTTCACTACCAAAAATCAACCAATCCTCCTCTTCATACACCACTTCTCCGAGACCATTTTTAACAGCCAGGTGTAAGGGTCCCTGTCCGGAGCCGTTCAATCCGAGTTCGAATTGTCCGTTCCCGGGATTCGGGTATATGCGCGTGGAGAATATCTCCTCTTCAGGGATTCCGGTACAGTCTTTAAAGGTAACATAGGCCGAATCATGGCTGGCGCATTGAAACCTGCTGGTTACCGTTAACCTGACCAGGTGGGTCCCCAAACCACCGGCCATGGCAGAATCATAGGTTGATTCACGGGTCGCCAGGTTACCCGGAGTCCACAACCAGGTTTTGATACCGGTGGTGTCGGTTGACAAAACGATCGATTGCCCTCCGCAAACAGTGTCGTGGGGAGATACCGATATCACGGTTACGGGCAGTGCATTGATTTTGACAACCGTGTTCCTACTGGTATTGCCATAAGCGCCGTATCCGGTAATCCGGCAGGTGACATGGCCTGCAAGCTGGTCGGCGATCCCTGGCGTATAGGTTGTAACGGCGAGGGTGTCGTTCGCAAACAGTCCATCGCCGGTGGTGGTCCATTTAAGGGAGTCGGACTGCTGAACGGTAGCCTGCAGCGCCGCCTTCATGCCTGCACAGATGGTGTCGCAGGCAGTAGCCGTCACTAATGGTAATATTGGCGGAGGAAAGACAATGAAATCAACCATCACACGATCTTCCCCCTGGGAAAAGGAGAGGTCTTTCTGGTAGTACCATTTAAACTCGTGTTCACCGGCGGCCACAGGGAAGGCGACCCTGCTCCAGGGCGTTTCACCCGACCATTGGCCCTGTATCACCCCGTCGAGGTAAAACAGCAGGAAATCACAACCATCCTCGGTAGAGGTACGCAGGTGAAAGGAGATGCTGTCGTTTACCGCCGAGGTATAGGTAAGGATAAGCCGCGAGGTGGTATAATCGGGGATGGCTCCCGAACGTGCCGTGTAAATGCCCTCCCAGGGGATATCGGTGGTAATCGTCCAGGGCAGGGTGCCCGACAGTTTCCACGGGTATTTGGTAAAGGTATCCGATTCCCAGTCCTCGATCATGATGCCGATCATCTCGCGGAAGGAACGGTTCAGATGGTATAAGCCCGAATGAAGGTCGTAAAACAGGTCGGTGCCGCTGCCGGCAGGGGTATCCTGGTTAACCGTGGCATTGAATACTGCATTCCTGACCTGGCCGGGTGCAATGCTGTCGAGATAAAGGCTGTCGGCATCAAAGGTCAGAAAGGGGGAGGTGGTGGTGAGCTTTGCGTAAACCCCCTTGCAGGTAAAATCGCCGGTGTTGGTGTTCGGAACCACGATCTGCACGGTTTCGCCGGGATCAAGCCGCCCGTTGCGGTTCCCGTTGAGGGTGTCGACGATGGTTAGCCCCAGTATCTTCATGGCCGGGGCGTGCGATTCGATGGCAAACTCGCTGTACCATACCGAATCGGTGCTGGTAACCCGCAGATTGAACCTGATTAGCTGGTTGTCGGGGATGGTATCTGAAACTTTTACGGTAAACCCGCCGGGGATAACCTTTATCGCTGCAGAGTCGATGGTGCCATAGGCAGCCACGCTGTCGGTAATGGTGACCCACGGTGATACGGTCGACAGAGTCGCGTTGACGCTGAACGCCTTCTGATCCCCCACATTCTTCAGCCCCAGCGAGAGGTAGAGCGAATCGCCATTGTTCAGGGTCACGGGGGCTCCTCCCGAAACCGGCGAAAGGGTATTGGAATAATAGGTCACCCACGGCTGGTTCGGATTGGGACCCAGGTTAAAGGGCGAGGTATAGCTCATGGGGAGCCCGTTGTTGTGATTGTCGGTCCATACGGGGTAAACCTTCATGTTGAGCGACTGGATGCCGATATAATCGCCGAAATAGCTGTAGGCCAGTCCGGCAATGGGTTCGGGCGTGAAGGAAAAATCGCTTACCTGCAGGTCGGTCCACAATAGTCCGCCGTCGTAGGACCAGGAGACAAATACGGCGGCATCGGTTGAAGCCAGGTTGCGGTCGTCGTAATAGATCACGCATAATCCGCCGGTAACCTGGTCGCAGGTGATCCACGGGGAAAAGTGCTGTTTCCCAAGTCCCGCAGGATCCTGGTTCACGCGAACAGGAGAAGACCAGCTGGCCCCCCCGTCGGATGACCGGATCAGGTAAACGTCAATGTCGGTACCTGTGTTGACGCCGGGGATGCCCACATTTGACCAGACAATATAAATTGTTCCGCGGTTAGGACCCGTGCTGTTGTCGACAGTCATCGATGGAAAGGAGTTGACCCGCATGGCCTTCCCGGTCATGGTCGCCCTGATTCCCTTGATATTACTGATAATCCTTGTAGCAGGAAAGAAAACGCTGCCTCCGTTCATCGACCGGGCAAAGCCAATGGCATTTTCATCGGCAGGCCAGGAATCATAAATACTCCAGGCTGCATAAACCTCACCGTTGGGGCCCGAATTGATATTGACCCCGTGGTTCAGCTGCAGGGCTGAAACCGCTGAACTGATATTGACGGGAGAGGACCAGCTGATTCCATGGTCGGCCGACCTGGAAAATTGAATCTGGTTGGTGTCGGGAGAACCGGGGATGAAATTGGTCCAGGCATCGTAAAGGTTCCCGTTGAAGGGGCTGGACAGGGTGTTGTCGATCCAGAGATGGTTTTTATCCAGCAGGCCGTTGCCCCAGCTTGGTCCGTTGGCAATATTAACCTTTGTCCAGCTCTTCCCCTTGTCCTGGCTGTACGACACGGCCTGCCCGTTATTCCCTGTGATCCGGCCGACATAATACCAGCCGTTGCGCCCGATGGCCGTGGAGGGGTCGCCGTTGTTGGGACCATTGGTTCCCATCGTTGATCCCGACCAGTCCTGCCCCTCGTCGTAGGAGTAAAGGGCATCGCCGCCGTATACATCCTGTGCGGCTCCCAGTTTCCAACTGGTCGAATTATTCGAGTTCAATACGACCGCCTCATCCGAAGGGTCGATAAATACCGAATTTTCAGTTTGCGTAACCCCTGCTTCGCCCGTAACAGGGATATCGGGCGAATTCTGCGGGGTGAATGGGGAATAGCTATGCCAATCGTGGCTGTCTGCCGCCGGGGATGCCTTCCCTGGTAACGGCTTCGCCGGATTTCTCCAGGGTCTGATGACTGATCCTGTGAACCGGGCATCCGGTATGGTAACGACGGGAGCAGGGTTTACATACCCGAGTTGAACCATCCGCGACCAATAGCCGATGTTATCTATTTTGGTGTTAACCTTTCCCTTCCCGGTAGCGGTAATCTCAGGCAACATCCTAATGGGCTGTGGAAAAGCCTGTGAGGTAATCAGGAGAAGGAATAAAATGGGGATGATTATATAATTTTTCATGGGGGTGGGCATTTAGAGACAAAGTTACGATAAAAGGAAATACGGTTGGTAGTAGGCAACAGGCAGCAGGTAACAGGCAACAGGTAATGGGGGAGAACGGGTTTGGTGAGTTTATTCGTATATTTGCCTGTAACATAAATTTTCTTTTTCCATGATATCCGCAATTATCATTTTATTAGTCCTTTTTTTGATCAACGGGGCCTTTGTCATGTCTGAAATTTCGCTGGTTTCGGCGCGGAAAACCAGGCTTGAGCTCGATGCGCGGCGGGGCGACAAATTAGCCCAGCTGGCCCTCGAGAATGCCAATTCGCCTTCGCGGATTTTGTCGACCATGCAGATCGGGATTACCCTGATCGGGATTTTAACGGGGGTCTATTCGAGCGACGAGATCGCGCACGGCATGGCCGGCCTGTTGCAGGGCCTGGGCGTCAACCCCGGTTTAAGCCATTCGCTGGCCCTGACCCTGGTGGTCATCCTGGTGACTTTTGTCTCCATGCTGATCGGCGAACTTGTGCCAAAACGGATCGGGCTGATCAATTCCGAAGGGATTGCCAAAGCGATGATCCGCCCCCTGCTGGCGCTGACCTATGTCACCTATCCCTTTACCTTCTTCCTGTCAAAGGCCGGCGATCTGATTCTTGGCCTGATGCACATCAAACCCTCTGCCGAATCGAAGGTGACCGAGGAGGAGATCAAGGCGATGGTACAGGAGGGAGCCGAGGATGGGGAGGTACAGGAAATTGAGCAGGACATCGTCGAGCGGGTGTTTCACCTGGGCGACAGGAAGGTCTCCTCGCTGATGACCCACCATTCCGACCTGGTTTGGCTGGATGTGCATGAAACAACGGATATGATGCGGAAAAAAATGAGGGAGGAGCTTCATTCGGTCTATCCCTTATGCGAAGATGACCTGGATAATGTACTCGGGGTTATTTTTATCAAGGACCTTTTCCTGGGCAATATCTGCGACGAAAATTTCGACATAAAGGACCAGGTGAAACCGGCCCAGTTTGTCTTAGAAACGCTCACTGCCTATGAGACGCTTGAAATCTTCAAGATGAACAAAATCCATTATGGCCTGGTGGTCGATGAATATGGCTCGACGGTGGGGCTGGTCACCCTGAATGATATCCTGGAGGCGCTGGTGGGCGATTTTAACGAACCCAATCCCGACGAACCACAGATCAACATGCGGGATGACGGAAGCTGGCTGGCCGACGGCCAGATGTCGTTCTATGAGTTTGCCTATGAGTTCAATATCCAGGGGTTTGATAAAAACAAGGTTAAATTTGATACGATTGCCGGACTGGCGATGAGCATCCTCAAGCATATCCCCAAGCCGGGAGAAAAGTTTAACTGGAAGGAGTATGAGTTTGAGATTGTCGACCTCGATGGGAACAGGATTGATAAGCTGATCATTAAGAAAATAAGCTGATGAACCGGGTGCCGGGGTTCACCTGGGTATTTCACCACAATAGGCAAAGTAGGGTACAGTAGAAAAATCAGATAAACCAGGCGCCGTATGGTTCTGAGGTACAAAAAAAGGAGACTGTCTTGAAATCGTGAGACAGTCTCCTTTTTTCCATATTTTGTTTACGGAAAAGTAATTGCTTACCTGACCACCATCAGTTTGGTGGTTATGGTGTTGTCTTTGGTGCTTAGCCTGCAATAGTAGATCCCGGCGGCGAATCCTGATACATTGAAGGAGAATGTGTGGTTTCCCGTCGTTTTTTCATCGCGGGTGGTAGCCGAAACAGGCTGTCCGAGCGCGTTTAACAGGGTAATATTGACCACGGACGGATTTTTTAACGAATAGGTCAGGTTTACCCCGTCGGTTGCAGGGTTGGGAGAGAGGGAACAGGAGAGGGCGCCGGCCAGTTCACGGGTCCCGGTAACGGGGTTGTCGATCCAGACCTTCAGGGCAGGATCGCCCAGCACGTTGCAGTCGTAATGAACCCAGCGCTGTGCGCCCGGTTCGAATTCACCGGGAAGTCCAACCCAGGGAGCCGTTTTGATTTTCGACATGGTGTGGGCCGATCCGAGCTCTGCAATTGCAGAATCGGGATTCGGGTGGTAGAGGGCGCTGATAAATTCGCGGTGCAGGTGGGCTGAGGGGCCTTCTGTGGTTCCCTGATCAAACCAGCCATACCTTGAATTGAAGACGCCGGCAACGAGGAAGTTTGAGATGGTGGTGCAGAGTTCGGCAATACAGTCGGATTCGTCGAAGGCACCGCAGATGCAGCCATGGGTGTACATCAGCTGGTAGTTGTGGGTCACCCCGTCGACCTGGGCGAAGTTCTCGTTGGTGATCTGACTGTTTGAAAGACGCATCATATAGTCCCAGTTGGAATGGCCGCAATGATGAATGAACGACTTTCCTGCATTGATCTGCGCAAGCAGCTGTCCGATGCTCCAGCTGTAAACATTTTCGGGAGGTGAAATGAGGGTGTCGTAAAGCCGGGTGAAATTGTTCTGGGCGGAGGGGATGCCATGGGTGAAATATCCGTTGTCGCTGTGATCATTGACCAGCAATTCCAGGTAATCGGATCCCCAGGTCATGGGAGCATTATACAGAAATTCCGAAACCAGCATCGGCGTTTTCATGGATTCCTGCACGGGATTTCCCTGGTAGGATACCGATTTATGCACCATGTTGGCCTGTTCCTCCGGCGTGCCGAACGACATACGGCCTACCGAGAGTTCAGGCAGCAGGTCATCTTCGCCGGGTTCGCCCCATTTATTGTTCCCATTGGTGTTCCAGTTGCCGTCGAGCGCTGAATAATATAGATCGGCGGGGATATTGTAATCTTCATAGATGGAGCCGCCCGACAAAGCCTGGCAATAAAATCCCCGGTAGGGAACAAATTCGACATCTCCGCCCAGGATCACCTGTTCTATGGCGTTGGTCTGGTATTCGCCGATGATGTAGTTGCGCATCTTCTCCTGCAGATCCTGTCCGCTCATGGTCGAGCCGATCGTTTCGGTGGTAGTGATCTGCGACGTAATACCCTTGCTGCTGTAATAATTTACCAGGTCCTGGAATCCGCCCTGGAACTGTGCCGGGGTAATGATCAGGATGTTGTAGTGGGTTTTAAGTCCGTTTTTTACAGGGTAACTGTTCATCATTTCCGGGTTTTGGGCGAAGAGCCTGACCCGTTTGAGGGCATTTGCAGAGGAGGTGAGGTTTTTCAGGGCGGTGGTGGCAGCTGCATCGGGCTGGGTGGTGATATGGACCGTGATTTTTTTATAGTAGGAGACCGACATCCCGGCAGGGTTATAAATAACCGGCGTAAAGGTCGAGAGGGCAAAGGCATACCCGTTCAGGTAAGAATTGATCAGGTGACCGGTTGGTGTGGCCGGGTAGTTGACTGAAGAACGGTAAATCTCATCCTTTTTGATGAACTGGCCGTTGGGACCTTTTGAAATGGGTCGCATGGCCTGTTGCGGGAAAAGTTCATAGGATCCCGGGATGGGGGTAAGCCCTTCGCCGGTGATTTGGATATCAACCGCTTTTTCCCCCGGAGGCAGCATCAGGGCTACCTGGTGATAGGGAAGCATAGGCTCCCCGAGAATGCCG
>CAIYQH010000228.1 GCA_903928285.1 uncultured Bacteroidales bacterium | reverse complement strand
ATCCGAAATTGACCGAACCAGTTCCGAAGGAGAACCGAAGGAGACTTAGAGGAGACTTAGAGGAGACTTAGAGAAAACTAAAAACCGGAAGAAATTCAGAAATGGATCAGGGAGGTTCCATATATAAAGCTGTATAAAAGCCCTGAACGGAAAACAAAGATACGAAATCTGCGACCGTTTTCAAAGAGAATAGGCCACTTTTTTATTCGGTTAAAACCGGGGTATTTATCAACTTTTTCGTCTGATCGAATAACACGCGAATGATGGAAATAATCATTGTGTAAAAAAAAGTCGCGCTTAGTCCGGGTTATTCCATAACCATTACCGGTCCTGATATGGCTGGCCATTATCAGGCCAGTATATTTTATACCGGGTACACTTGTGATCAATCAATAAATATAATGAACACAGGTCCATTTGTTTCTATCTTTGCAAGAAAAAAAATTGGATAGCGGACTTCAGAAAAACAGGTGCCTGACGCGACAGAACAGGATCGTCTTTCCCCGGCATCTGAATTCCATAGGGACATTTTTCGGCGGGGAGGCCATGCAATGGCTCGATGAGGTTGCCTTTATCACGGCAACCCGCTACAGCAGACAGCGGATGGTTACCGTAAAGGCTGAAAACATCCGCTTTTTAAAGCCGGTTGTTTCCGATACTATTCTTGAATTGGTTGGGAGTATTGTGAAAGCCGGCCAGGTAAGGCTTTTCATAAAAGTTGAAGTATTTGCCGAAAGCCTCTACTCCGACCATCGTGAAAAGGTGATGGATGCCGGCTTTGTCTTTGTACCCTGTAATGATGAACTCCATCCCGTTCCGCTTAAAAATGCGGAATGAAACCTGTCACAGCAGATGCCACGTCCCAAGAGAAAACGAATTGTCTTACGGCCTGCACTTACCCATATCTGTAAAAAGGCGCGGCGCACCATTGCCGAAGCCTTCGTGGAGGGCCAGCAAACCTGTAAGGCCCGCGAATACTGTAATAACCATCAATAATCATGGCAACGATGAACGACTTCGATCAGAAAGCCCGTGAATGGGACAAAAATAAGATGCATATGGAGCGGACCATAGCGGTTGCCGGGCAACTGCAAAAGATAATTTCCTCCAGACCTGGATTAAAGGCAATGGAATTCGGGGCCGGTACCGGCCTGCTCAGCTTTTACCTGAAGGAGCAGTTTTCGGAGATCACCCTGGTGGACAGCTCCCTGGAAATGCTCAAAGTTGCCACGCAAAAGATGCAGGGCGACGACCATCTGAAATTCAGAACCCTGTTTATCAACCTTGAAAAGGAAACATACTGTGGCGAGTCATTCGATATCATCTACAGTCAGATGGTGCTGCACCATATCGGCGATACCGCCTCCATCCTGAAGAAATTTCATGATCTGCTGAACCCGGGCGGAGTACTCGCTATAGCCGACCTCTACCTTGAGGACGGTTCGTTCCACGAC
Organism: uncultured Bacteroidales bacterium; assembly: GCA_903928285.1. Classification (GTDB taxonomy): domain Bacteria; phylum Bacteroidota; class Bacteroidia; order Bacteroidales; family FEN-979; genus CAIVAT01. Next base: position 1,639 of record CAIYQH010000228.1, on the reverse strand, counting down.
GGCGCAACCAATGTTCACCACGGCTTTGACACCAGCAGTCTTGAAACCCTCTTGCTACAGCAGGGTTTCCACGATTGCCGGTTTGCACCCTGTTTTGTGATGAAGAAAGAAAAACCTGACGGATCGGTTACCGGATACCCTGTTTTTCTGCTGACCGCCAGCCGGTAAGAATTTCAGAGAATCTTTATACGGTCAAGTTCCTTCAGGATATAATCCCTGGTTTTCACGCCGACAATCCGCCTCACCTCCCTGCCGTTCTGGAACAGGATCATGGTGGGAATGCTGCGGATCCCGAACCTGGCCGCCGTTGCCTTCTGTTCATCGACATTGACCTTTGCTACAGTAACCCTATCGTGGGTCTCCTCGGCCACCTCATTCAGTACCGGGACCATCATCTTGCAGGGCATGCACCAGGCAGCCCAGAAATCGACCAGGACCGTTCCTGATTTTATCTTGTTCTGAAAATTCTGATCGGTCAGCACGGTAACCTTGTCGCTGTCACTGACATCCTTCAGGCTTTCCATATGCTTCCTTGCGTTCAGGATCAGCAATCCAACCAGGATTACCAGGGTCCCAACTGAAATAATCGTTATCCACATAGTTCTTTTTTTTATGGATGCAAAAATAACGATTATTCCTTGATTGGTGATACTAAAGCGATTTATTATTACAATAATTGAACAGTGCCAGCGGTCTGCAGAGGGCATAGGCAAAGAAACACTCTATTCGATGAGATCAGATTAATTCGGCGTCTTGTTCATCATTTGGTCCATATTCATCACCTTATAGCCTTCGGGGAGTTTGAAGAGACTGTCATTCACGGCAACCTTTTCAAAAGAGGTGCAGGTTGACCGCAGGATCATTCCCCGCATCATCGACCTGGATTCCACGACGAAGCCATCGATCCCCTCGATCAGGGACTCGGGCGAATTTGTAACGGATACATCATTGGTAAACCAGGCTTCAAAGGGAGGGATTTTATCAGGATAGGTTACCGTTGCTTTCCTGCAGTTCAACCCTGCAATCACACGGGTTTCCTCCCCTGTTTTAATATCCGGTTTCCCGAGATCCAGCATGCCTCTCAGCTTTGAGAGACTCTCCTTGGTTGATTTCAGGGCAAGTTTTTTGCCCATTATATCCATGCACGCAAACGACTCGCCGGTTGTGGCATCATGGATCATGATCAGGCTGCCCATCCCTGACTTACTCTCATTCCGGGTATTCCCGTTTTTGAACCAGATGGTTTGCTCTTTGGGCATCAGTTGTACCATATGCTGCTGCTGGACGGATAATGAATCGGGATAGGTAAACTTCATCGTCAGTTTCCCCTCGTTGATTTTGACCTGCGCAAGCAGGCTGGTGGCGAGAAACGAAAAAGTCAGTACGAGGAAGCTCCTTGTGGTTTTGTTCATTTTGAATTGAATTATAGTTGAACTTGTTATTTTCCAATTGTCGAAGCGGGTTTTGCGTCAATGCCAGGAACCTCCCCTGTGAAAGTTCTGCCATTATTTCAAGCCGGGAAGGTTCATCTCCCTGACAGACTTGATAAGTATGTCAAATTTAGGAAGAATTTTGAAACAGGGCACCTTTTAATGGAAATGTTCTTCTTTGACACAGGATAGCTGATGTTCTTAAGTAT
>CAIYQH010000227.1 GCA_903928285.1 uncultured Bacteroidales bacterium | reverse complement strand
TCAGGAAACGTCGACACTTACCGGAACGGTTTCCCTGTCGGGAACCACGGCCACGCAGCAATTTGTGAATGTTGCCATCAAAGGTACCAATGTTGGAAGTACCACAGGGAAGGACGGCCGGTTCACCATGACCGTTCCTGCCGGAAAAACCCTCGTACTTCTTTTTTCATTCGTCGGATACGAAACCGATTCTGTTATCGTCAGGCTTAATCCCGGCGAACACCGCACGGTGAACCGGACACTGCTTCCTGTATCCACGCAACTCGGTTCCATTGAAGTAAAAGATCAGCAGTTGAGAACAAACACCTTCAGCCGCATCGATCCAAAGGCGCTTACTTTCATTCCCACGATAAACGCCAGTGTTGAAGACCTGATCAAGACCATGCCGGGCGTTTCGTCGCACAACGAACTCAGCTCCCAGTATTCGGTAAGGGGAGGCAACTACGATGAAAACCTGGTGTTTGTCAATGACATTGAAATCTACCGGCCTTTCCTTGTCCGCTCGGGACAGCAGGAAGGACAAAGTTTCCTGAATCCCGACCTCGTTTCGGGGATCTCCTTCTCCGCAGGAGGCTTTGATGCCAAATACGGCGATAAAATGTCGTCGGTTCTTGATATCAAATATAAAAAACCTACGGAGTTCGCCGGGTCATTCGACGTAAGCCTGCTGGGCGCCTCTGCCCATATTGAGGGGGTCATCGCCAAAAAGTTCTCCTACCTCATCGGCACCCGGTACAAAACCAATGCCTACCTGCTGAAAGGGCTTGATACCAAAGGGAATTACAAACCCCGCTTCTTCGACCTCCAGGGCGTTCTCAATTACGAGATCAATAAAAAATGGGAAATTTCCTTCCTAGGTACGTACATTGATAACTCCTACAAACTAATTCCCCAGACCCGGGAAACCAGTTTCGGCACCATCAGCGAGTTGTATAAGATCATGATCTATTTCGACGGGCAGGAGAATGACCAGTACCAGAACTGGTTGTCGGCACTGACCCTCACCTGGAAACCTGTCCAGAACATGCGGCTGAGGCTGATTTCGTCTGTATTTCAAACCCATGAGGCAGAAACCTATGATATTTCAGGGGAATACTGGCTTGGCAAACTGGAGATATACCAGGGGAGCACACAGGGGCAGATTCCTGAGCTTCTGGGAGTTGGTGCCTACCTGCAGCATGCCCGGAATTACCTGGATGGGACCGTATTCAACATCGAGCACCGGGGATCGTGGGAAAAAAGTAAAAGCAACATGACCTGGGGTGTGAAATACCAGCATGAATTCTTCAAAAACACGGTAAATGAATGGGAATTGCAGGATTCATCCGGGTATTCATTGCCACGCCCGGGCGATACGATCGGGTCGCAGCATCCGCCGAAAACCGACCTGGTGCTTTCCAATGTCATTAAAAGCAACAACATTATCAATACCAACCGCTATACCGGCTTTATCCAGGATACATGGACCTTTAGGAACCCTTCGAATGATATCTCGCTGACTGCCGGGGTGCGCGGAATTTATTATGACTACAACCAGGAGATCTCCCTGAATCCCCGCTTCAATGTTTCGTTT
>CAIYQH010000226.1 GCA_903928285.1 uncultured Bacteroidales bacterium | reverse complement strand
CGCTCAACAAAGACCTCTTTGAAATCATTTTCAATCTGCTCTTTGATGATAAATACCACCTTCCCGAACCCGGCCATGATGGCATCATAAATGGAATAATCGATGATGGTCTCCCCCGAAGGACCTATCTGGTCAAGTTGTTTCAATCCCCCGTACCGGCTGCCCATACCGGCAGCAAGAATCAACAGTGTTGGCTTCATACAATGATTTTTTACAGTCTTTTATTTCCAGGAACGGATCTTATGTCCGGAATATGCGTAATAAAAAATGAAAAGGTAACATGGGATGATAATACCATAGGCCGTTTGGGGATTGATCAGATCGACCATCAGTCCGTATAGCAATGGCAAGGTTGCCCCTCCTGCAATAGCCATGATCAGCAGCGAGGAACCTATCTTCGTGAACCGGCCGAGTCCGTCGATGGCAAGCGGCCATATGGCAGGCCACATAATGGCATTGGCAAGCCCCAGCAAGGCGATAAAAAAGACAGAGAGGTCAAATGGAAGCATCATGGAAACGCCGGGTAACACGACGGAAATGGTCGTCTGGAAATGCAACGGCGCGCTGATCATGGCCAGGATGCCGAACACGATCCCGGCTACCGCCGAAAACATCAGCGCCCGCTCCTGCTTCAGGTATTTCGGAATGGCGATGATCCCGATGATATATCCAAGTACCATGGCGGCCAGGGTATAGGATGCAAAATAACGTGCCAGTTCAAACGAAAATCCCTGAGATTTCCCGTAGTTGATGATGGTGTCAACCGCGATCACCTCCACCCCGACATAGACAAAAATGGCAATCACCCCCAACACGAGTTGCGGGAACTGAAAAACACTGTTTCTGCTGCTGTTCGCAGCCAGGGTTGACGCATCCTCCTGGTCTGTATCAATATCCGGCAGGGCTGAAAACCTCAGCAGGATGGCCAGGATGACCAGCACCACCGCCATGATGATATAGGGAAGGATGATCCTGCCGGCAAGGTCGTTGAGCACCGTCATTCGCTGCAACTCATTCATTGAAGCCAGGATGGTTTTATCGTACTTATCCATCCCTTTTAATACGATGGCGCCAAGGATCAGCGGACTGATAACCCCTGCTATTTTATTGCAGATTCCCATGATGCTGATGCGTTTTGCAGCGCTCTCAAGGGGACCCAGGATGGTGACGTAGGGATTCGAAGCCGTTTGCAGAACCGCCAGGCCGGTACCCTGGACGAACAGGCCTGTCAGGAAGAGCCCGTAAATGCGGCTGTAGGCGGCAGGAATAAAGATCAGGGCGCCCACGGCCATCAGGATCAAACCTAATGACATACCATTCTTAAAACCTGTTTTCCGCAGTACGAACGCCGAGGGGATGGCCATTACAAAATAGGAGATGTAAAAGGCAAAGGTGACAAAATAGGATTCGAAATTGTTCTTTTCACAGGTAATTTTCAGAAAGGGGATCAATACCGAGTTGAGCCAGGTTACAAATCCGAAGATGAAGAAAAAAATACCGATGATGGTGATGGAAAGGATGTAGTTTCCCGTTGACCGGTTGTTGAGCGGTAACCCTGCCTGCTGTGTCATGATGGAAAATTTGGTGATAGCCCTCTATTTCCTGACAAAAGTAGGGAATTATGTTGAATCACGACGATTTACTATTCCTCCGTCACAGAGTCTTCTCCAGATTCTTCACTGCCCGGTTTGAAGAGTTTTTTATGCTTGATCATCCGGCCTTCAACAATAAAGACAACCGATTCGGCAATGTTTGTCGAATAACCGGCAATCCGTTCAATCTGCGTGAGGATGATCATCAGGTTGGTGGCCACAACGATCACCTCGGTTTTATGCATCATTTCATCGAGGATCCGGGCGGAGACTGCCTGTACCTTCTCATCAATGGCGTTGGCAGAAAGAAAAATGTCCTTAACAAAGGAGGTGTTCCTGGTATTCAGGATGGTAATTACATCCTTCACAATCATATCCGCCATATTGGCAAGTTCGTCCATGTGAAGATCGGCGAGGATCTCCCTATATTCACTGATGCCCTCCACCTTTGCCGAGATATTAACCGCCAGGTCGCCAAGCCGCTCCAGGTCGTTGTTCATCTTCAGCGCCGACATGATCAGGCGCAGGTCGGTGGCAACAGGTTGTGTAAGGGCAAAGATCCGCTGGCACAATTTGTCGATCTTCACATCAAGCTTATCCACCTTGTTATCGTTACCGACAACCTGCTGAGCCAGTTCCAGGTTATTGTTCAATAATGCTTCAAATGCATTGTGGATCTGATCATAAACCAGGTTCCCCATCTTCAGGATCCTTTTGTTCAGCTTCTGCAGCTCCAGTTCGAAATGTCGTTCCATACGATCGATATTAAAGTAATTTGCAAATATAGCATCAAAAAAGAATGCTTAGCCAGGATTTTCCATTCCTGGCATCCTCCATTTGTTATGTGATACGATTGGGATATCCCCGCATGGTGCGGATTAACCGAATCTCCCGGTGATATACTCTTCCGTATGTTTTTTATCGGGTGTGGTAAAGATCTTTTTGGTCCTGCCAAATTCGATCAGCTGTCCCAGGTAAAAGAAGGCAGTATGGTCGCTTACACGGGCAGCCTGCTGCATATTATGGGTAACGATGACGATGGTGTAGTTTTTTTTCAGTTCGAAGATGAGCTCTTCAATCTTTGCCGTTGAAATAGGATCGAGGGCGCTGGCAGGTTCATCCATCAGGATGATCT
>CAIYQH010000225.1 GCA_903928285.1 uncultured Bacteroidales bacterium | reverse complement strand
TGGGATTCTTTGTGTACATTGTGCCAACTTTGTGTCATGGCGGTTAAATTTATATTTGGTTTTTAAAATCATGCAACCTCTCTATTCTTCAGGATTAATCACTTCAATTGTCCAATGATAATCAATTCTTTACTACGATAAAAAGAATTTTGTCATCCATTCAAATACGCGTTGCCATGCCGAAAGAAGTTTCTTCCAAAGTAAAAAGATACCCTATCCTGCTGGCCATCCTGCTGACTTCAAACCTCTGCGCTTTTTGCCAGTGGAGCTGGGTTAACCCGTTGCCTCAAGGGAATACCATCCATGACGTAAAATTTATTGGATCAAATAGCGCAATTGCCGTGGGCGAATGCGGTACCATTTTAAAAACAACCGATGGCGGCAACACCTGGAACCTCTTGCCATATTTTTCAAAACCACCGACGGAGGGGTTACATGGAGTGAAAAAGCGGTGGACCAAACCTGTTACCCCCTGAATGATATCATGTTCAGAAATTCCGAATCCGGCAAGTAAACATTGATCTTCCCTCTTCCGCAGCAGGGAGCTGCCTGGTAAGAGTTACGACTGATTTATCGGTGGTGGTGAAAAAACTGCTGGTCAGCAGATGATGCCATTCTTCTACATTTTACTCTACTTCAAGGATCAATCCCTTCAGGTACTCCCCTTCAGGGTGAAAAATGCTGATCGGGTGGTCGGGACCCTGGGAAAGCTGGTGAAGGATCTTAACCTTTTTACCCGATTCAATGGCCGCCGCCTGAATGGCCGAACGAAACATCTCGCGGTTGATCGCCTGGGAGCAGGAGAAGGAGAAGAGGATCCCTCCCGGGTTCAGCCGCTTCATCGCCTGCGCATTAATGAAGATATAAGCCTGGAGCGCATTATGGGAAATATTATGATGCTTGGCAAAAGCCGGCGGGTCGAGGATGATCATGTCATAGCGCTCGGTCGTCTGCGTGAGAAACCGCTTTACGTCAGCTACCTCTTCGGTATGTGCCGATTCGGCGATATCGTTCAGCATCATGTTTTCCTTGGTCCAGCCAATGGCCTGTAGGGAACTGTCGACCGAATGCACCAGCGTAGCGCCTCCTTTGATCGCATAGACCGAAAATGCGCCCGAATAACAGAAGGCATTCAGTACTTTACGCCCCTTGCCATAAAATTGGGCGAACATCCGGTTTCCGCGCTGATCAAGGAAAAAGCCGGTCTTTTGTCCCTTCTCGATATCAACAACGAACCTGTGTCCTGTTTCTGTGATTGTAACCGGTGTAATCTCCCCATGCAGGATTTCATCACGCGTGGCCTGGAGGGCATTATGAAAGGTTTCACTGCTTTTGTCAAAGACCGCCTTGAGGGATTCACCAAAAATCTCCTTCAATGCCAGGGATATATCATGCCGTGCCTGGTACATGCCGGCAGTGTGTGTCTGAATCACGGCCACACCATTGTAATAATCGATGATCAGGCCCGGGAAACCATCCCCCTCCATATTGACCAGCCTGAAGGCGTTGGTTGAACCATCCGTCATCAATCCCAGCTTTCTCCTCAACTGCAGCGCCTTGGACAGTCTTTCTTCCCAGAATTCCGGGCCAACGGTAACCTGGCTGAAAGAAAACACCTTCACTGCAATGGAACCCTTGCAATAATGACCCGTTGCCAGGTATGCCTGATCATAGGAGAACACCTCAACAATGTCTCCCTCTCCGGGTTCGGACTTCAGGAATGTCAGGGCCCCGGAAAATATCCAAGGATGAAAGCGAAGCACTGCAGCCTCTTTACCGGGTTTCAGGAGGATTTTGGGGTATGGGCACATGTGAACAGGATGTTAGGGAACAAAATTAATCTGCAAAGATACCTTAATAATCTTAACCTGACTGAGGTTATCTGTTGTTACGACCTGCACCACCAAAATTCAGGGGTGTGATGATCCGTTTTGTTCTCAACACTTTTCCAGAAAATCCAAGGAACCTCCTGCGTTTTTTCGAGAGTGCTTCCTTCATTCTTTTTTAAGCAAGATGCTGCCATGATGAGGCCAAACTATGTTTTAATGCAACATTGTGCTCATCCATAAAAATTATGATGAAATTCAAATATTACCGGGCAAAACAGGTACATTATCTTGCTAATTTTAAGTTGTTTTATGAGATTGCAGATATTCTACGTATTTTTGCATCAACTTAAAAAACAACACAAATGAAAAAGTATTTCTTGCTATTACTGATCCCTGTGTTTTTTGCCTGCGGACGTGCAGCCGAAAAGAAAGCCCAGGAATTACAGGCCAAGACCGACAGTCTTAAGGCCCAGACCATGCAAAAAGATGAAGCAATCAATGAATTTATTCGCTCCATCAACGAAATTCAAGGCACTTTGGATACCATCAAACAAAAAGAGAATATCATCAATCTCACCACCGACCGTGGCGGCGAACTTCAGGTTTCGGCCAAGGAACAGATCAAAAATGACATCCAGTCCATATACGGCATGATGCAGAAGAACAAAGAGTCCCTTAATCTTCTTACCAAAAAACTGAAAGCTTCGAATATGAAGGTGACAGAACTTAACAAGATGGTGGAGCGTCTCAACAAGGATATTGCTGACAAGGCTGCCCAGATTGAAGATTTACGTGGCAAACTCGCTAAACTCAGCACCGCATTTGCATCTGCAAACCTGGTGATCGACACCCTGTCGCGAACGGTGAAAGACCAGGGCTCGCAACTCAGCAAGCAACAGCAAACGATTGCCGCACAGGACGAAGCCATGCATACGGCCTATTATGTGATCGGAACAAAAAAGGAGCTGATTAAAAACAAGATCATCAAGAGCGGTGAAATCCTTTCTGATTTTGACAAAGCCCTCTTTACGAAGATCGATATGCGCAAGGTGACCGATTTCCCGATCCTTTCCAAAAAAGCCAAAATCATTTCGAACCACCCCTCAAATGCATACAAATTCAACGGGGATAAAAAAGTCATCCAGTCGCTGCAAGTACTTGATTACAAAGCGTTCTGGTCGAATTCAAAATATCTTGTCATCGTTGTTGACTGATCCTGACAAAAGAATAAAAGGGGGCATCGTTCAAGGATGCCCTTTTTTTTTGATCTTTGCACTCAATTAATCTGAAATTATCTGATCCATCCATATTCAACAGGTAAAACCAAACCATATCACTGTTATATTCAAGTCTATTCCGATAACAGGATTTATTGCACTCGTTGAAAGCAAGATAGATCATTAAACCGACCTGAAATATGCGTTACCTGCTTGTATCTGTAATCCTGTTTCTGGGAATTACTGTTACCATCCATGCCCAGAAAATAAAAGGGAATCAGTTTAAAGTTGTCTTTTACAACACCGAGAACCTGTTTGACACCATTCATGATCAGAATAAAAACGACAACGATTTTCTTCCTGATTCGAAAGTACCCTGGACCAGCCAGCGTTATAATCACAAACTGCAGAATATTGCCAGGGTTCTGATTGCTATTGACAGCGTCAACCTGCCAGCCGTTATCGGCATGGCTGAGGTGGAAAACATCGGCGTACTGAACGATCTCATCGGTAAAACTCCCCTGCACAAAGGTAATTACCAGGCTATCCTTGAAGAGGGCAGCGATCCCCGCGGAATCGATGTTGCCCTGATCTTCAGGAAAGATGTGATGCATTATGTTGCCCACAAGGCATTTGCCGCAGCACAATCGTTTAATACCCGTTCGATCCTGTATGTCAAATTAACGGATGCCAAAAAAGACACCTTCCATATTTTTGTCAACCACTGGAAATCGCGTGAAGGGGGTGGCAACGAAACCGAAACAAAACGGATTGAAAATGCCTCGTCGCTCAAACATCTCACCGACTCGATACTTGCCCACAATACCAAGGCCAACATCCTGATCATGGGAGATTTCAATGATGAACCTAAGGATAAAAGCATCTCGGAAATCTTAGGGGCGGGCAAACCTGATCAGCCAATAACCCAGGCAGGGCTCTATAACCTGATGTTCCTCCGCTTCCTGAATGGCGAGGGGACTTTGTACTACAAGGATTGGGATCTTTTTGACCAGATCATCGTCTCCGGCAACCTGTTAATCAACCATAAACAGGGCAACGGGGCTGTCATCCTGCCTCCCTATTCAACCATCTTCAAACAGGACTGGATGTTGTACAAAAACAAAGCGGGGGATATGGTACCTAACCGGACTGCCAGTTCAAAGGATTATTTTGGCGGATACAGCGATCACCTGCCGGTTTTTGTAATCGTAAATTATTAGCTGTTTATCAACCATTGATCTGAGCCGGGTTTACGGTTTAGCGGGCACGACACTTTTCGGAGGGGCTGAGTAATCGACCTCCTGTTTAAGCTGGCCCTTTTCATCAAAGAAACGCCATTTCCCGAT
>CAIYQH010000224.1 GCA_903928285.1 uncultured Bacteroidales bacterium | reverse complement strand
GTTAAAGATCCAGAAAAATCTCTCCAACCTGTTCTATGTTATCCTGGGCCTGCCCAGTACGGCGATGGGCTTTGCCTTATCGATCCAGATTGCCGTTTTAAGCTGGATACTCCGGACAAAATACAATCTCGAGATAGACCAGATCGGTATCGTATGGGCTGCCGGCCCGATTGCAGGCATCCTGGGACAGCCCATCATCGGCCTGATCAGCGACAAGGCGTGGTTCTGGGGTGGCAGGAGAAAGCCCTTTATCATTATCGGCGGAATATTGGCTGCCCTGATGATCTTTGCCCTACCCAACATCGACAAGATCAGCAGCTTCTTCGGGATTGCCAGCGTGATGGCCGTTGCCATTACCGTTGCCCTTACGCTCGACCTCTCCATCAACATCAGTTTCAACCCTACCCGGTCGATCATCGCCGATGTGACACCCGACGGACAGCCGCGCACCAAGGGCTACACCTGGATGCAATCCATCTCGAACCTGTTCGGCAGCGGCGCCTACCTGATGGGAGCGCTGATCGGCAACTACTTCCTGATCTATGCCGGGGTGATCATCGTGCTGATCTTTTCAATCGGCCCCCTGCTGTTTATCCAGGAACCCCGCGAACTTGCCGCCGGTGAGCCGGAACCGGGAGTTAATCCCATGAAAAAAAAACGATGCAGGGGAGATGGTTCATACAGCCCCTGCCACCCAATGGAGTGAACTTTTCAAGCTTTATTTTGCCCATGGCTTCTCCTGGCTCGGGATCCAGACCATGTTCGTCTATATGTTCGCCTTCCTGGAACAGAAACTCCCTGCTTTGCCCGGCATGGATACCGGCGACCGGAACGCCCGCCTCGGGCAGATGATCGGCTGGTCGTTTTTCATCCTCAATGCGGTGGGCGCCATCTGGCCCGCCTTCCTGCTCGAACCCATGAGCAAAAAGCTGGGTCGCGTGAAAACCCACGCCCTGATGGTGGCGACCATGGCCCTTGGCTATTTCGGGATTGTGTGGTTTGCCTCCAGCGCCATCATGCTCTATTCGATGATGTGCATCCTTACCCTGGGATGGGCAGCCGTGGTAAGCCTGCCGTTTGCCATCATGTCGGAAAAGGTGGATAAGCAACGGATGGGATTTTTCATGGGAATCTTCAACCTCTCGGTTGTGTTGCCGCAACTGATCGCCAGTTCGGTCGTAGGCTCCATCATCAAACATGCCGCCGACAAAGGGATTATCTTCCTGATCAGCGGATCTTCGCTTGCCATCTCCGCCGCCCTGTGGTTATTTGTCTCAGAAAAAAAGAAAGCATGACACGCTCCAAAACCACCATTGCCCGGCTGCTGCCCGGGTTGCTTATCATCATGGCAGTCATGCAGGTGAACGGGCAATCATTTGATGCCTTTATCGCCAGGATGAATTCCCTCCCGCAAGCCAGCCGGCAGGCCGTGGCCGATAGCTTTATGAATTCGGGTCATGCATTACCCTATATTGAGCAGGACAGCCTGGTCCATTTTGTTTATAATGCGGCTGCAAGCTCGGTAGCTTTGGCCGGAGATGCAACAGCATGGTATCCCGACCAGACTTTTACCGGCATCAGCGGTTGTAATTTCAGCTACCTTACCAAATCGTATGAACCTGATGCAAGGCTCGATTACAAGCTGGTTACCAATGGTTCCAACTGGATTCTCGATCCTGAAAATCCATATACGTGTACGGGAGGCTTTGGCCCCAATTCAGAATTGAGGATGCCCGCCTATGTGGTTGCTCCTGAAATCAGGTACTACAATTCCATTCCCCACGGAGTTGTCAGGGATACCACTTTTTACAGCGCCAGCCTGGGAAACAGCAGGCAGGTCAGCATCTATCTGCCTGACGGATATCCGACAGGTAGGGCGCAATACCCCGTCATCCTCTTACACGACGGAACAGACTATATCAACCTGGGCAACACCTGCAACATACTTGACTACCTGATTGCCGAACACCAGATGAGCCCTGTAATTGCCGTTTTCGTGCCTCCGGTCGACCGCACCGCCGAATATGCCGGGGCGAAGATCGATCTCTTCACGGCATTTATCATAAACGAGCTGATGCCGGTGATCGATGCCCGTTACAAAACCAGCCTGGACCCGGCCCTGCGGGCCATGGCAGGCGCTTCCGACGGAGGTAACATATCGCTCTATATCGGGACGAAACACCCCGGGAATTTCGGAAAAATTGCGGCACAGTCGAGCGATGTGCAAACAATCATCAGCAGCACCTTTGCCAACGGACCGAAACTAAACCTCGACCTCTATATCGACATCGGCACTTACGACATCGCGGTGCTGATCCCGATGGTACACAACCTGCATGATATCCTGGTATCAAAAGCCTATCCCTGCATGTTCAGAGAATGGCACGAAGGGCACAGCTGGGGCAACTGGAAGGGTCACCTCAGGTTACCCCTGATGCGGTTTTTTCCTTATACAACAGGGATGAATGAAACTGTGCCGCCGGATGGCTTCAGACTGGGTCCCGTCACACCGAATCCCTTTCGTGGAAATACCAGGATCCCCTTTTCGGCACCTGCCGGTTCAAATCTCATGCTATCCCTTGCTGATTTGTCGGGAAAGTCAGTGGAAACCCTGTTTTCAGGGATCGTTTCGCGCAGCGACCATTTTGTTGATTATCATCATACCAGGGCTGCCGGGGTATATGTTTTGACGATGAGAGATGGGGGAACGGTTATGAAGAGTTTATTGATCAGGGCGTTATAAACATCGGCCTTTTTAACCACAATTGGCACATAGGGCACACTAGCAGGATGATGAAGTGATTTTTTATTTCAAAAACGGATCAATATTTAACCACCATGACACCAAGAAGGCACAATGTATACAAAGAATTCCATTGTGAACATTGTGTACATCATTGTGAACATAGTGGTTAAAACAAACGCATTGATTATGCCAGCTGGTTTCGTATTAAAAGTTTAGCAGAAAGAATACTTGAAGATTTAACAAAACAACCATGAATTTCAGACAAATTGCATTTCTTACAACGGGCCTTTCACCTCTTTTATGGGGCTGTACTTCCAACAACGACCTCCCCGTCGCAAAAGAGCCCCAAATGGTCAAACTGGCGGCGCCCGTCAGGATCAACGCCGACTCCACCATCATTGTCCTGGCCGATTACCTGGTGAGACCGAAACAGATCGATTCACTAAAGCTTGACAAATCGTTGTCGGCCGTCATTTCTACTGATTCAACATTGCTGGTCATTAAACCGAACAATACTGAATTCCCAAAACTATCGGTATTGAAAATTTGGTCAAAAGGATTCGCCTATTCCCTGTTGCTCGAAAAATCAACCCGGATGAAATACCGGTTTGCCTTTGATCCGAAGAATAAAAAGTACAAACATGTGCAGATCAAAGGGCAGATGAACGACTGGAACCCTTCAGCCGGGTACCTTTATGAAAAAGAGGGCACCTGGCATATTGAGTTCAACCTCTTCCCCGGCCGGTACCAGTACAAAATCATTGCCGACGGGAAAGAGATGTCGGATCAGCGTAATCCAGATTCGGTTTCGAACAACAACGGCGGTTTCAACTCCCTGCTGACCGCCGGCACTCTGAATCCTGCCGGTTTGCCTACCCTTATTTCACAAAAGGCCGATGGCCGGAAGATCGCCCTGAGTCTGAAAGCCAAGGCTGATTCGATTTTTGTTTTCTGGCAGAACTACCTGCTCGATAAAAAATTCTGGCAAAGAGACAGTACCGGTATCACCATTGAGGTTCCCCGCAAAGCAAAGGAATTGTCACGCAGTTTTATCCGTGTTTATGCCTGTAACCGTGCAGGGATTTCAAATGAGATGCTGGTTCCGCTGCAGGAGGGCAAGGTTCTGACTGATGCCGGTAAACTCACCCGCTCCGACCGGGAGGCGATGGTGCTCTATTTCCTGATGGTTGACCGTTTCAAAAATGGCTCCAGTGCCAATGACGCCCCCATTCAGGATAAAGATATCGACCCGCGGCTGAATTACATGGGGGGCGACCTTGCCGGGATCACCAGCAAGATCGAGGATGGTTATTTTAATAAACTTGGGATTAACACCTTGTGGATCTCCCCGATCACCCAGAATCCGTTACAGGGTTTTAACGAATTCCCGGCCCCGCACCGCAAATTCTCAGGATATCACGGCTACTGGCCCATCACGTTAACCACTGTTGATACCCGTTTCGGCACATCCCAGGAGCTCCACAAACTGGTTGAAACGGCCCACAGCCAGGGAATCAACGTCATTCTTGACTTTGTCTCCCATCATGTCCATGAGAGTTACCCGGTTCTCAAACAGCATCCCGACTGGATCACCCCTGTCGACCTGCCCGGGAAGCGTAAGAATATCAGGATGTTTGACGAAAACAGGCTGACAACCTGGTTCGATATTTTCCTTCCAACCTTCAACCTGACCCGACCTGAAGTAGCGGAAATGGTATCCGATTCTGCTGCCTTCTGGATCAGGGAATACCACCTTGACGGGTTCCGGCATGATGCCGCCAAACATGTTCCTGAAAACTACTGGCGGATGCTGACGCAAAAACTTACTCGGCAGGTGGCAATTCCTGAAAACCGCAGCGTTTACCAGATCGGCGAAACCTTCGGCAGCCGCGAACTGACAGGTAGTTACGTCAATCCCGGGATGCTCGACGCCCAGTTTGAATTTAATCTTTACTGGGATGCAAAAGCCTCGTTTTCGATGGACAACACCTCCTTCCGCGATCTGAACTATTCATTGCAACAAAGTTTCAGTTATTATGGCGAGCATAACCTGATGGGCAACATCACGGGGAACCAGGATATGGCACGGTTTATCTCCTATGCAAGCGGCGCCCTGAGCCCCAGTGAGGATGCCTCCGCAGCCGGCTGGAACCGCGATATCGAGGTAAAAGATACGACAGGGTACCGGAAACTTGCCATGCTGGAGGCCTTTAATATGACAGTTCCGGGCGTGCCTGTGATCTATTATGGCGATGAATTTGGGATGGCCGGAGCCGGCGACCCCGACAACCGCAGGATGATGAAGTTCGACAGCCTGAATAAAAACGAGCAATTTCTTAAAACGGTTACTTCCGCGCTGATTCATCTAAGAAGCAGCAACCTTGCCCTGGTTTACGGGGACTTTACGCCGTTGAAGGTTAATGAAAAGGTCTTTGTTTACCAGCGCGCCTATTTTGATAAAGCCGTTATTGTGATTTTCAACAAAGACAAATCGTCGAGAAAAATAGATTTTGCTCTGCCGGAACGTTACAAAACTTCGGTATTTACTGCTAAATCCGGGCACAAAATATCACTGGATAAAGGCAGGGTCAGCATGACCCTGGCCGGAAACTCCTTTGAAATCATAACAAATTAAATCACCCTTTATGAAAAAAATCATATTCCTTGTATTGGTCATGGCACTTTCGATCACATCCTGCAAACCAAAACATGCTGCCGAAACTACCGGTCCGGTAAAACATGCCGGCTGGAGCAGTCGTGCAACCATATATGAGGTCAACATCAGACAATTTACGCCCCAGGGCACATTGAAAGCCCTTGAAGACGAACTGCCAAGGCTGCAGCGGATGGGCGTTGATATCCTCTGGCTGATGCCCGTTAACCCGCTGGGTGTGAAGAACAGGAAAGGTTCGCTGGGCAGCTATTATTCTGTAAAAGATTATCTTGCCGTAAATCCTGAATATGGCACCAAACAGGATCTTGCCGGTCTGGTTAAAAAGGCCCATGAACTGGATATGAAGGTGATCCTCGACTGGGTGGCCAATCACACCTCCTGGGATAACCCATTGATTACTCAACATCCTGACTGGTATAAAAAGGATGCCACCGGAAACATAATTCCCCCGGTAAAAGACTGGACCGATGTTGCCGCGCTGGATTATACCAAGCCCGGTTTGCGCAAATACATGACAGATGCCCTTGCCTACTGGATCAGGGAGACCGACATTGACGGCTATCGCTGCGATGTTGCGGGGATGTTGCCTTTATCCTTCTGGAATGAAGCCATTCCTGAACTCAGGAAGATAAAACCTTTGTTTATGCTTGCAGAGGATGAATCGCCAAAGATGCACGATTCCGCCTATTTCGACGCAACCTATTCATGGCAGATATACCATTTGATGAATGACATCTATGCAGGGAAGGCCACCCCCGACAAATTTGATTCCCTGTTGGCCGATGAATCCAGGCGGTTCGCGAAAGATGCCTACAGGATGCGGTTTACCACGAACCATGATGAGAATTCATGGAATGGCACTGAATATGAAAGGCTGGGCGATGCAGTGAAGACATTTGCCGTTCTTTCATTTACCCTCCCGGGCATTCCTTTGGTTTACACCGGACAGGAATCGGCACTGAAAAAACGGCTGCGCTTTTTCGATAAAGATACCATCCCCTGGGGCGGCTATTCCCTGGCCTCATTCTATGCCAACCTGACCCAGTTGAAGAAGAAAAACAAGCTGATTGCAGCAGGCGAAGAGGGCGGCACCTTTGTCAAGATCAAAACCACCAACGACAAGGCCGTTTATGCCTTCCTGCGTAAAAAGCCGCACCGCCAGATGTTCGTCATCCTGAATCTTTCACCCGTTGCCCAGAATGTTCAGCTGGAGGGCAATGATTTTGTTGGCCAGTATCAAGAGGCCTTTTCAGCTAAAAACAAAGAATTTAAGGCCGGTGAGACTGTGAAATTGTCGCCCTGGGATTATTTCGTTTACGAAACGGAATAAACCCTTTCCAGAGGATCCTTCGGGTTTTGCCAAAGGAACCGGCTTTCAGTTGCATTCCATCTAATTTTTCGTTGCGGTTACCGTCCAGATCTCCGTGGCTGCTTCAATTTTGAGTACCATGGTAAAGTTACCGGAAGAGACGACTCTGAAGTTTCCACCATCATTGGTAAAGTATGAAGCCGCAGCCCCTGCCATCGTTACCTCGGGATAACCGATGTTGATCCCCGACCAGTCAAACCCCTGCCTGAATTTAAAGTCATGGTAGCCGATGAAATTTACATTATAGGTCCAGGTATAGTTGGTGCCGGCTACTGCCGGGAGGGTGGTGCCAAAATTTTCATCCCAGTTGGCTTGTGTGCCATCCTGTTTCAGATAGGAATCCCCGATGATCCCCATTTGAATGTTTGTATAATCAACCGGAGGAATCGACCCTGTTTTGATATGGGTTGCAGAATAGGTTGAACCAACCGTATAGGTAAGGTTACAGGTATAGATTCCGGGATCTGAATTATAGATATTACTTCCCCCGGGCACCAGTGCATTCACGGCTCCGCCAAAGTTCGTATTTACCGATATAAAAAGCCCTGCATAATGTCCCTGGCAATTCAAGGTACTTTCCGAGAAGGTGCGAAAGGCAAACCCTGAAAAAAAAGAGGGATATCCCGTTAGCCGGAATACCCCTCTTAAGAAAGATAAAATGCAGTTTCCTGCAGCGATTAATTCTTTGTTGCAGTAACGGTATAGGTCTCCGTGGCTGCCTCAATTTTCAGTACAAGCGTATAATTTCCAGCGGTACTTATCAGGAAGTTTCCACCATCATTTGAAAAATTGGCAGCTGCAGCGCCAGCCATCGTTACATCAGGGAAACCGATTGATTTTCCTGACCAGTCATCACCTTGTCTGAATTTGAAGTCTTTAGCGGCGATTAAGTTAATGGTATAGGACCATGTATAGGTAGTTCCTGAAACAACCGGTAATTTTTTATCAAAACTTTCGTCCCAGTTTGCGGGAGTTCCATCCAGTTTCAGATAGGCATTCCCGATGATATCCATTTGGTATTGTGAGTAGTCGATCGGGGGGATATCGCCTGTTTTGGTAGCGGTAATTGTATAGCCAGAGCCAAGTTTGTAGGCAAAGGTGATGGTGTAGATGCCGGGGGCAGCATTTACGATGTTGGCGCCACCAGGAACCAGGGCGGCTAAGGTACCGCCAAAGTTGGTATTAACCTTAACGCCTTTGCTTGCGCCCAATTTAACAGCGGTATCAATCTCGACCTTCCAGCCGTGGGAATAGCGTAATTTCCAGTCGCCCTTCATCAGTTTGAATCCGGTGAGGGTCCACGACATATCGGTGGCATTGAAAGCTGATTCGGTCATCATGGTGTCATTTGACCATCCGCCCGGAGTTGCAGCGCCAATGAGTCCCCAATGTACGCGCATAATGGCAACTTTGTTGAGGGAATCATCGATGACAACATGATAGAAACCGTCGGCAGGTACTGTGAATACACCAGGATTGGTCGTAGTAGCAGGACCGCGTTGGAAAGCAACTTTAGGCTCATCCGTGGTGGGGGTGGTAACAACGCCAAAACCTGTACCAGGACCATACGTGGTCTTAACAGAACCGGCAACCTTCATGATGTTAAATCCGGCGGCGCCTGCTTTTAACGGAATATAAAGTTCCATCAGGTGAGCACGTGTAGTCTGGGTCACTTCATTACGGGTAACCGTCATCATGGCTTTAGCATTATAGTCAGTAAAAGGGGCAACAGCTCCCTTTACATAAAACCCGTCAAGGACGATGACAGGGGGGGTAACGGTGGGGGTCGTGCTGTCGCTGCTCTTTTTGCAGGAGCTCGTCCCGATTACAATCATTACCAATGCAAGCATGGCCATGATCATTGAAAATTTCTGAAAGTTGTTTTTCATAACGATTTGGTTTAATTGTGAAACTTAGGTTTATAAAATTTATTGTGTTATTTGGTGGGTGGTTGCAAAAGATTACTGTTGGCGTCGGTTGCCCATTTCGGGATCGGGAAGGTTCTTAATTCAGGTCCGTGGGCTGCCTTTTCCCACCATGCGTTTTCCCATTTATCGTAACGGATAAGGTCCTGGCGGCGATGTCCTTCGCAATAGAGTTCCCTGCCGCGTTCGGCTAACAGTTGATCAAGCGTAGCGCCTGTCCATGCAGCCACATGTGCCCGTGTACGGATCGGGTTGATCCATTGGTCGCCGCTCCTGCCCTGCCTGATCGCGCATTCGGCCTTCATCAGGTAAAAATCTGTCAGACGGAAAAGCGGGAAGTCGTTGCTCAGGCTTTCCTTGGCGCCCATTTTGATCTCATATTTCCCGACCCGGGCTCCGGAACAGCGGATCTGTTGTGGGGTCAAAGGAGATTGCATATTTAAGGCCGGAATATGCGGGGTGAGATCCAGCGGAAGATGGGTTTCCCCATCATAGATAACACCACCGGTAGCAGCATACTGTAAACCATAAAGGTTATAGGCAGCGCGCCTGAGGTCGGTGGAATCATAGGAATCCCAGAAGGTAGGTACGATACAGAATCCGTTCCAGGGGCCAACCGTCATGTTGTATTTCAGGTTCATCTGATAATGAAGGGTCCTCATATGGAGGCGGAATCCTGTGAAGTTGTCCTCATCATAAGGAATAGAGAAGATAATTTCACTGGAATTCTCATTGTTCGTCTTAAACGGTTCAGAGAGATCCGCAGCCAGCGAGTATGGCCCGGCAAGAACGCTGTCGCAACAGGCCTCAGCTTCCGCCCAATGAGCCGTACCAGTGTAGATCTCTGCGTTGATATAGAGTTTGGCAAGCATTGCATAGGCCGAATATTTGGTCATCATATATTTACGGTCGGCACCTTTCAGACTGGGTAATGAATGTTTGATCGTAGCCACGAGGCTATCCCAAATAACTGCTCTTTTGACTTTATAAGGGAAGGCAGGAGCATTTGCGGCGCTGGTAAGATAAGGGGCATCGCCGTAGTTATCGATCAGCAGGTAATAATAGAAGGCACGCATCGTTTCCACTTCCCGTTTCTTGGCGACAAGGGCAGCATTCTGAGGCAGGGAATTCATCAGGTCGAGGGTCTGGTTGCAGGTTGTGATGCCTGTCCAGAACAGCGACCACATCCGGTTAACACCCTCGTCACCGTTGGTCCAGGTATGCTTATGCATATTGATCCATTTTCCGCCATCGTACCAGTCGCCGCCGCGTGTGGGGGCGCAAAGTTCGTCGGAAGAAATTTCCTGTGCCAGGAACCACCATCCGTTATCGTCGGCCATATCCTGAAGTTTCTGATAGGTCACCACGCTCAGGCTGGCTACCTGGGCAGGTGTTTCGGGATAAAGATTTCCCGGAATTTTATCATAAACCTTTTCATCAAGTTTGGTGCATGAAAGAGTAGCCACTGCGATCATGCAAAAAATCAAATATTTAACTTTCATAGATAACGGATATTAAAAAGTTACTTTTAAACCAACGGTGAATGAACGGGTTTTCGGATAAACATTGAAATTGTCAATACCAAAAGACAAACCGGAGATATTGGTTTCAGGATCGACACCCGTGTACTTTGTAATGGTAAGGACATTGTTGGCAGCCACGAAGAGGTTGAGTTTGTTGATCCATTTCAGTTTTGAAACATTAAAATCATAGGAAACAGAGATATAGTCAAGCTTCAGGAAGGATGCATTTTCAACATAGATATCGGCGATACTGGCACCCGAAGTTCTTCCCTGGGCATACCAGTCAAGGGCAGAAGGAACTGCATTAAGCGATGGCAGAATATTCGGGCTGTCGAGCAACATCCGGGTGGCGTTATACATATGGTTTCCCAGCCATGCCCTGAAGGTGAAATCGAGTGACCAGCGTTTAAAGAAGGTAAGGCTGTTTGACCAGCCTAATTCAGCTTTCGGAGTCGGAGTTGCAACCACCGTTCTTTTGGCCTCGTTAAGGTTTTGGGTAAACCCGCCTGATAAGGATTCATAAACAAAGGCACCATTTAAAAGGCCGACATAGGTTGGCAGGTAAAATGCGCCAATGTCCTGGCCAACCATAATCCCGGTCAGGTAATTATTATCACCGACCATCCCACGTCCTGAAATCTGGCCGGCCTGTCTGACTGAACCGTTGATATAGGTTCCAAGGTCAAGGATTTTCGTCTGGTTATGGGCTGCTGTAAAGCTGGTTTTCCATTTGAAGTTTTTGGCAGTGATGACAAATGCCTGGAGGTAAAGTTCTATCCCCTTGTTGGACAAAGAACCCGAATTGGCAAAAGTTGTATGAGCAAGGTTCGGGGGAACCGGAACACTGTACTGGCCAAGGAGGTCGGTCGTTTTTTTACTGTAAACTTCGATGCTGCCGCTTATCTTCTCATTCAGGAAGGCAAAGTCGACCCCGATGTTGACTTCGGCGGTCTGCTCCCATTTCAGGTCCGGATTTGCATTCCAGGCAGGGGCATAGGTAATCACGTTCTGGCCTGTTTCAGGATTAACCGTTCTGCCGCTGGGGTACCAGAGCACCATGCTATGGTAATTCCCGATCTTATCATTCCCCGAGATACCGTAGCTTGCTCTCAGTTTCAGCTGGCTGAGCCATTTGACCGATTTCATGAATTGCTCCTTATCGATACTCCAGCCCACGGCTGCCGTCGGGAACCATCCCCATTTATGGTTTGAACCAAATCTCGAAGAGCCGTCCCTGCGCAGGGAAGCAGAAAGATAATATTTGGAGTTGTAGTTGTACTGGGCGCGTCCAAAGAAGCCGATCAGTGTCGATTGTTCTTTCCATGAACCGATATCTCCCCAATTCACGGTGTTCAGGGTAGCAAGGTTATCCGGACCGGCATAGGGCGATTGTGCATCGCCACCATGAGCATAGAATCCGTTGTAAACATCCTCCTGCCAGGAATAACCACCCAGGAGGGTCAGATTATGGGCATTGTGAAAGGTCTTGGTATAATTTCCCGTGATTTCAATCAGTTTCTTTACATCATTGTCATATTGTTTTCTGCCTTCTCCCACATCGGCCGACTGGAATAAGTTTGCAGGACGGAAATAGTTGGTTGTGATGTCGTCGCGCGTGTACCCAAGATTGACCGTAGCCGTAAGACCTTTGATAATCTCCGCATCGAATTTCAACCCGCCCAGGAACCGTTTTGCATCGCGGTTATTGGTTATACCGTTGATAATGGAAACAGGGTTTTCATAATTGAACACCCGCGATGATTTATAATAGGAACCATCCGAATTATAAACGGGGTCAGTAGGGTTGCGTGTTATCGCCTGGTAGATGATATCCTGCAGCCCCCAGCCACCATAAGTCTGGTAGTCGTTTTTCTCAATGGATCCCATCATGTTGCCCGTAATGGTCAGGTGATCGTTCAGCGCCTTGTGGGTTACGTTGATATGGGCGGTGGTGCGGTTTTTAGAGGTTCCGCGCATGATACCATCCCACGATGACTGTCCGACAGACCCAACATAGGAACCTTTTTTATTTCCCCCTGAAACGCTCAGGTTATTGGTGGTTGAATAACCAATCCTGTATATCTGGTCCTGC
>CAIYQH010000223.1 GCA_903928285.1 uncultured Bacteroidales bacterium | reverse complement strand
GACTACCCTTGTATGTTAATTGTTAATAGGTTAAGGTGGTCAATCAAAATCGGCGGCAAGTGGTCAGTGAATCCGGATTGTCCATGTTTTCTCCAAATACCGGTTATTTTTTTGTGAAAAACAGTCCGAGCGCCAGGGTGGAAAGACCCTGCAGGGGCAGCAGGAAATTATTGTAAGTGTTGAACGCCTCCATGATGTTTTTCTCATGTTCCTTATCCAGGCTCATGTTTTGTTGCATATGGATCACCGGGACAAGTACTGCCGAGAGCAGCAGAACAACCAGGAAAAACCAGGAAATGCCCTGTGAGAGACGGAAGTAAAAATGATCGGTTTCGAAATCGGCTGCATTGCTCATGAGCTGGGCAATCAGTACCCCGATCATCAGCGAAAGGGGCGGTGTGAGCAGCCGGAACAGCCATTCCCATACTTCCGGCACATGCGTGGTATATTTTCCCAGGAGGGACTGGATGAAAAAAATGAGAAAAATAACTGCAGCCATGATAAGCCACTGTATGAGCAATTTTTTCCGTGCAATGTTATAGCTGATCATTTTCATGGTCAATGGGTTAAAAGGTTCATTAAGGGTGTGTTGTGGAAATGATCCTGAATGGTCAGCAGTTGCCTCGTATCCAGCACCGGCACCTCCCCGATGTCGCTCTGGTAGAAATTGTAAACAAGCGCGGTAAGTGCCTTATCCGGCAGGGATAAGTCTTCCAGCTCCCCGGGAAGGGCGGCGTAACAGTTTTTCAGCAGCCGGTTCATGCTGCTGAACGAGGCAGGATCGGCGCTTCTTGTTGCTTCCTTCGATGAAATGACAAAGGCAAGGATCCTGAAATAGCCGTCAGCAGAGAAAAAAATTGTCTTAAAAATCGAATAGACCGAAAATTTCACATCCTTGCCATACGAGAGGTTCCAGCGTTCATCTGCAGGAAGCCGGCCGCCATCCCTTTTGATTTTTTCAAGGCTTGTGGTTATCGCAAAACCATCGGTCGCATAATAGTATTGACACCGGCCGTCGTAACCTGCCCCGTCCAATTTTTTTCTCAGGAATTTATCTACATCTTTCATGGTCTTTAACCCTGGCTGAAAGTGTGGGATCACGGCAACAGCAGAAGGGAATGGTGCAGGTTCGGGGAAAAAATATCTTGTCTGGACAGGAGGCTCTGTTTTTATTTCTCTGCTTACAGAATACTCCAGGGAATCTTCAGCGTAATTTTCCTTTAAAAGCCGAAGCAGGGCTGTACAGACTGCAGAACCTAATTCCTTGTTGAAAAAGGTGTCCTTTTTAATTACATCATCCGCAACCCTGAAGTTTAAGGTGTCTGTCGGATTCAGGGCCTTTACAAATTTATGGTATTCATTGAAAAGATGCCCGATATTGATATGATCTCTTTTTTTCCTGGCAACGTAAAGCAGGTAAAGGTACCTTTTGATCAGTTCCGGTGCCGATGAAAGGATAAACAAACCCGAATCAGCAGGTTCTGTTCTGAATTCAGACCGGTATGGGTAAATATTCTGATCGTACCCGGTATTCCTGATTTCGTACAACCCGGCGTACCACGAGAGCGAATCCAGGTATATCGTATCCGAATTTTTCGCGGCATAGAATATTCTTTTAAAATCGGGATAGATGTCACGGTTGAACAGGGGTGAAATGACCGCCGCAAGCTGATTCAAGCCATCGTTAAAATCATAGTAAGAGCGGGTATCAAATTTTATGAATTGATAAAATGAATTGCTTTCCAGATCAAGGCCATCTTTTCCCGGAGGTATGTAATTGAGCCTGTTTGGATAATAACCGGCCATATACCGGATCATAGCCGGCACCCCTGCCAGGTAATAATGTTTCCGGGATTCTGAAAACAGCGCCTTCCACTTCAGCAATGTTTTCCGGTCGGCCAGCGTACCTTTCCTGAAGGTTTGTCTTCCCTTGTCAAGGAGCCACAGGGCCTTTGTAAAATTGTACAACTTGCTGTTCAGCCTGATGAATTGCGTATCAATGATCGAGGATAATTCACGGTCTTCATAGCGGAGGATTTTCGAGATGCGGCCGGGGACAAGTGTGTCAAAATATTCGCGCGTAAGGGAGAGGTTCACGAAAGCCTGCGCCAGGGTAAGAGAATCAATTGAGGCTTTTACCCCTTCTATGGACAATATTGTGACCAGAAAGATGACTATTGCAAATCTCATAATCGTTGGATGAAAATCTGCAATAAATGTAACAATATTCTAATGCGTTTAGACTAAATAAAAATAAAAATGTTAATTAATGTTTAACCCCCATACCTGGATATGGAAAAAGCTGCACCGATACCCCAATTCTTTCTCCTTCCCTGACCGCCGTTTCATAACACTTTGTCGTATTCATCAATAGATCGTCATCGATTCGGATTTTATTTTTTTCAAACAGCAGCACTACCGTGGAACCCCCGAATTTGAAATACCCCTTCTCTTCCCCCTTTTCCCCAAAACTCCCTGTATAGGTCTGTACGATACTTCCGACCAGGGTCGCACCTACTTCGGTCATCACAACATCTCCAAACAAGGGGCTTGACAGGATGGTAAATTCCCTTTTGTTCAGGCAGAATATTCCAGCTATTTTGCGCAAAGCAAGGGGATTTACTGAAAAATAATCACCGTCAATCCGGGTGATGGGGGATACATTTCCGCTAACGGGAAAATGGAAGCGGTGGTAATCGAAAGGGGCAAGCCGGATGATCACCAGGGTGCCGTCATGGTATTTTTGAGCAAGGCGGGGATCATTCAAAAATGAAAAAATATCGAAGCGGGTTCCTTTGATGATGAAATCGCTGTTGCGGATATTGGCCCAGGCCAGTATTTTTCCGTCGGCAGGCGACACGGCGACGGTTGAGCCGGTATCCACAGGCCGGGCATTTTTCTTTAGTTTCCGTGTAAAGAAATCGTTGAATGAGTTGAACGACTGTTTTTGGGAGGTACGCATGTCGATATCAAATTCTTCAACAAAGGGTTGTATTTTTTTGACCGATGAAGGACGATCCATGCTGTTGCCATAAACAGTCGAAACCACCTTTCGTTTCACCAGCGCCCACAAAGTTGCTTCGCCCACCGGGTTATTGTACAGCCATACCAGCCATTTTTCGCCGGCCACCTTTTCCGTTTTCAGCAAGCCGCTTTGCCTGTCGTAATACCGGATGGGAACTTGCGGGGGCAGCGGGTATAACGCCGCGATGACAACCACAGCAAGCAACAACAAAATAAGAATCCGCCGTTTATTGGTTTTTGAAATGCTCATCAGTGATTCTTTGTTTTTTATGAGTCAGATGCTACAATAGATCCTCCCCGGTATCATAGGTCACAATTGCCCAAAAAATCCACATGGCAAACGTCATTAACAAAGCGACTGTTGGTGAGTAGAATGCAATGAGTGCTGCAGTTCCGTACACCAATACGCCAATCAATTGGCCTTTTATCATTTTTCTGAACCAGGGCAAACTTATTTCAGCGGCAATCAGCAATTTTGAATGACAGACAATTCCAACATTAAGCATCAGCATACTTAACACAATCAACCCTGTATATCCTGCATAAAAAGCAACTGCGGTGTTTTCAGCATTTGTTCCGATAAAGGCACCTACAGTTTTTGTGGGAAAAGGAAATAAAACCACAAAAAGCAATGTCATCCCGTTTAAAAGAAGCACCAATTGACTGGCTGCACGAAGTTGATTTATTATTTTATGATGCCCTATCCAAATCAATAAGACGGTGGCAAATGAATTGAAATAGGTAAAATATTCAGGCCATTTCTCTAAAATCTTATGCCAGAGATTCAGATTGGTAGCGCCGTCATATTCTGAGATACCAATTTCTATTGCCAGAAGCGTGATTGCAACGCTGAAAATCCCATCGCTGAATGCTTCTAACCGTGCTGTTTTCCTTTCCATCATCACAGGTTTATTGATAGGACATGGATATTCCCATCAGGTTGAGTTGTAACTGCTTTGCAGCAAAGATATTTTAAAAAGCTTTGATTTCCTCCTCTGCCTGTAAACTCGCCGGCACTGCTTCCGGGCTTTCCCTGGCAGGTTGCGGTTTTCGCGTCGGAATAAATACCGAACTTCAGGCCCTTTGAATGGATATATTCTCCGGGTTTCTTCATTCCAGAGGGAAAACGCTCCGGATCAGCCACGACAGTTCCGTTGGTATCCCTGCCGATCTGCCAGCAATCGTCGATCACAAGGAAGTTGTACCGGCATCCCTGAGTCCGCTGCTGACCATTGCATCGGCCACCTCCCTGATGATCGTTTCGTTGATCCCGCACCCGAATTTGTTCCAGCTGTTCCAGCTCATCGGCGGAGTTACGGCAAGGTCGCCGGATTTCTGGCCGAAGATGGCCTGAAGCGACATCACCATCAGGATGGTGCCTGTTAATAATACTTTTTTCATAGTACAAAGGAAAGGGTGAGTTTTAAATTTACAACGTAAGTTTGGGCGGTCTGGTGATTGTTTTCATGCAAACTTAATAAAAAGCTTTCCGGATTTTCAACCGATTTGGTCTTAACCACCAGGAGGTTGATATTTTTATCTAAAAAGTCAGGGCGATTGTCATTGCCAATAATGGAAAGTTCCATCGAGGTTTAAAAATTACGGGTGATCTTTCTTTTTTTATAAAATATCTTACTTTTACAGGGTCGTTTGAATTCGCCGACTTCTGCCTTTTTCCTGCCAACCGCTATCCTGGAACTAAACATCATCCTTATTAATATTTCTGATAACCGTATCGGAAGATTTTTATTTAACTTTAAAAATCATTCATTATGAAGATGTTGAAAAAAATATTTTTGGGAATTGCCGTGGTTATTATCTTGATTGCAGTTGCTGCAGCCTGTTATTTAAAATTTGTCCTGCCAAATGTCGGGCCTTCCCCTGATATGAAGGTTGAGATTACTCCCGGCCGTGTCGCAAGGGGGGAATACCTGGCAAAACATGTGACAATCTGTATCGATTGCCATTCGAAACGCGACTGGTCTATATTCAGCGGTCCACCGATTGAAGGGACTTTCGGCATGGGCGGTGAAATATTTGACAGGAAATTCGGATTCCCCGGAGTTTATTATGCCACAAATATAACCCCTGAGGAGATTGGGAATCATACCGACGGGGAACTTTTCAGGGCCATAACGACAGGAGTGACCAGCCACGGCAAAGCAATATTTCCGGTGATGCCGTTTCATTATTACGGAATGATGGATGAGGAGGACATTAAAAGCATCATTGCCTACCTGCGCACGTTGCCCCCGGTTAAAAACAAGGTTCCTGAATCCGTATCTGATTTTCCTATGAATTTTATCATCAATACACTGCCGCATAAATCGAATTTGACGAAGCTTCCTCTAAAAATCAAGGTTGCAGCTTATGGGAAATACCTTGTGACCGCTGCAGCGTGCGTTGATTGCCATTCTCCAATCAAAAACGGCAGGTTGGTTGCCGGAGCTGAATTCAGCGGAGGCAGGGAATTTCCATTCCCCGACGGCTCAATCGTACGATCCAGCAATATTACCCCTGATGAAGAAACCGGGATAGGCGCTTTGAAAGACGAGATGTTCATTCATTATTTCAGGATGCATTCAGATTCGGCAACAGTGCATACGCATCTTAAACCCGGAAGTTTTAATTCCATCATGCCCTGGACTATGTATGGCGGCATGACAGATGAGGACCTTACAGCAATTTTTACTTATCTCAAAACGCTAAGGCCTGTAAAAAATGAGGTCACGGTTTTCATTCCTGCCAAAAAGAGATGAGACTGTTTTCCCAATTCACCCGTTACGCTCCCTTTCTCAACCGCTCCAGGATCTCAAAGACCGCCGGGCAGATCGCGCTGTTTTTCAGGGTAAGGGCCATCACCTGGTAAACCCGGGGGCGGTCGGTATGGGGATAATCGCGGCATGCCCGGGGCCTTACATCGTAAATGGAGCAGTAGTTATCGCCGCCCAGGAAGGGGCAGGGCATTGACCTGAAGATATAGTCGCCATCCTCATCCACCACGAGGTATTGCCCGGCAAAGCCCGAGGGCTTTATGCGCAGGAAGGCGGCTATCCGCTGCACGTCGGCATCGGTTATCCTGGGTCCGAGGGTGCGGCAGCAGTTGGCACAGTCGAGGCAGCTGAGTGTATCGAACACCGCCTCATGCAGGGCATGTACCCGCTCGTCGAGCCTGCGGCTGCCTGTGGCGCAGAGCCGCTTCACAAGGGCTGCATGCTCCTGCCGGGCTGCTTTGGCCATCCGGGCCAGTTGTTCGGGTGCTATCATCATGGCATATTGAAGGCCGGGCCCGTACTGCAGGGGCTCACTTTTTCCTCTTCTTTATCTTCTGTTCGGGCAGTTCCTCGCATGTGATCCTGACCAGGTGGCTGATCCACTCCCGGTCTTCAACCCGGTCGTCAATCAGAAAACTTGGTTTCGCCCCGGGGTATGCCGGAGCTTCGGTAACATTGCCAATAAAGGCCCTTCCCGCTTCGGTCGGCTTTACAAAAAGCCGGTTGTCGCTCACCAGGGCAACAACTTTCGCATTACAGTAAATGGCATACTCGCCAAACATCTGCCTGTAGGTGATCTGTCCGGCAGTGTCAACCTGGTCAGCGATGAATTCGACAAAACTTTTATCAGAGGCCATAAGGGTTATTTCAACTGGTTTTTCAGCAATACTATTTGTTGTTTCCCGTGCTGGTTATCGGGATTCAAAGCTACTGTTTTTTCGTAATTTGTCATTGCCTGTGCATTTTGTTTGTTCTTCATGCAGGCAGAGGCCAGCCTGTCATAGGAATTCCAGGAACCGGGCGACACGGTTACATTGATTGTAAAAACAAGGATGGCGGCATGGTAATTCTCCTTATCGAGCTACCTGTTCAGTCCTTCAAACACCTCACTGAAAAAGCGTTTCCCCGTGATGAAGCATACATGGCGACACTCGGGTTAAACTCATTAAGTCCACGTGAAATTGCACGCTCCGCGCCGGAGGATGTCGAAGTCCAATACATAGAACCTGCATAAAGTCCCATGGTGAATGCCCAGGAGTGGTTCAGGTAGAGAAAACCCGGCTGGTATGAAAAAAACCCGTGGACCAGCAGCAGGTCCTTCATCGGTCCGCCGGCCTGGCCAGCGCCGGTATTAAAGATCAACAGGGCGTCCCACTCACCGGCTGTGGGAATATGCCATCCCGGAGGGCAAAAGCCCTGGGATGCCTCCGTATTGTCGTAACGCATAAGTTCGTCCCACTGATAGAAGGTGGGGTGTGGCGTAGCAGGCAACGGAGATCTGTACTTTTCAGCGATGCAGTTGTCAGACTGTGGTATGATGTCAGGAATCTGGGTCCCAAAATCCAGGTTTGAGGCCATCCAGCATTGGTTGCCGAATTGGACAGTCGGGTATGTCATCCCATCGCGGATGTCGGTGAGAACATTGCCACAGGTAAAGGCTGAAACCGGGTACTGGTGAATACAGGAGCTGGCAGAAGCTGCACACGATGCCACATTCGTATAGGTAAAGGATATCACATGTGTTCCCGGTCCGGCGAGAGCAGGATTGTAAAACCCTGCAAGGACCCCGGTTCCTGAATAGGTTCCTCCCGTGGGAAACCCGCCCCGCAGCCGGATGGGTTTGGCCCCGGTGACAGTAATCGTATCAAAACAGGGTGAAAAGGTGACCACGGGGTTATTGCGGACCGTCATGGCGACCGGGGAGGAGGTTGCCGGGTTGCCGGTGGCGCAGGTTTCTGAAGAGGTAAGTACACAGGCAACCACATCGCCATCCGCCGGAATATATACATAGCTTGCATTGTTTGCATTGTTTGCGTTGCCTGCATTGATTTTCCATTGATAGGCCGGTAGGGTTCCCCCATATCCGGCGGTTGCCGTAAAGGTCACCGGGGTACCCGCGCATATAGGGTTTTGCGATGACGAAACCGACACTGTTACCGGCAGGTTGGGATGGACCGTCATTACCACCGGGGTGGATGTTGCCGGGTTGCCTGTGGTGCAGGTCTCGGACGAGATCAGATCGCAGGTGACCACATCGCCATCCGCCGGAATATATACATAGCTTGCATTGTTTGCATTGTTTGCATTGCTTGCATTGATTTTCCATTGGTAGCCAGGCAGCGTTCCTCCGTTTCCGGGGGTTGCCGTGAAGGTTACGGATGTTCCGGAACAAATGTCATTGACTGAAGCTGATATCGTGACCGAAACCGGCAGGAGGATATTGACGGTTGCAACACCCGTATTTGATGCCGCAGCCTGGGCCCAGCTGGTTTTGCAGTCAACCCTGGCGATCCGCCTGTACCAGGTGGTCTGCGAAATTGGCCCGGGGGTGTAAGACAGGGAATTGCTCGCGGGAATATCGGCAAAGCCGGTTGTTCCGCTTGTTGTCGATTCCTGCCATTTGAACTCGAGTGTCCCCGACTCACCGGAAGGGAGCTGGATATTGGTCAGCGCAGCAGGAGAAAAGCTTCCGCAGCCGCTCTGGTCTCCTCCGATGGTTCCACCGCTGGTAGGGTTTATGCAGGGATTTCCGTTGTTCCAGAAGACCACCGATGAATCTGATTTGATGCTGAGAACCTGGGCGTAAACATAATCCGTCCCGGGTATCGTGCCTGTCTGGGTATAGCAATACTGGGCGTTGCCGGACACATCGGTATAGGCAGTTCCCAGGAGGGGATAGATCCCGCCTACATGAAAATTGACCAGGGCTCCCGCGACATTGTTGCTGAGGTTGTCTTTGACGTTGGCGGTCAGGCACACGCTGGTGACATTGAGTTGCCCGTAGGCGGTATCAGGCAGCAGGGTGATGGAGTCGACGGATACGATGGGTGCCAGCGACATTCCGCCCGGGTACCCGTATGATTCGGCATAGGCCCAGCCATAAACAAAGACGCCGAAAGGAATCGTGCTCACAAAAGTATGCGACCCGCCTGTCATGGGTTGCTGTGCCGCGTAATAATTGCTGGTTCCGATCTGGACAAAAGCGCCTGCCGGGATCAGCGCCCCATCCTGGTATATGGTTCCCAGGGCATTGCCGGGCGCGAGCACGTTGACAAAGTGCTGCACCTCGGTCAACTGGGCCATGGTTACATTGCAAATGGTGTAGTTAGTCAGGAACTGGTCCATTGGCGGGATCAGCATCATAAAAGGATCGCCGAGATTGCCGGCACAGGTGGCACTTTTAGCAAACTGGGCCACCATCACCGGGTTTGAGGTAGTGATCTGGTTATACCCGGTCAGGGTGGTCTCGTAAAAACCACCTGCATTGATGGTTGCGACCGGTGTGCCGTTGATGGTGATGGCCGTGGCGTTATCCGCCGCCACGATCCTGAAATAGTCGCCGCTGTTGTCCCTTCCGGCCAGAAAGGCGGTTACGAAATTTTTACCCCACGAATAATAGGGGAACATCTCTTCAATGATATGGTCGGCTGCGCTGCAAAATAAAGGGATAATTGTGGCTTCATTGGAGCCGAAAACGGCCACGGGATGGTTTGCCTGGACCCTTGACCCTGTAAGTTCATGCATCGAGACAGGATCCCTGATATAATAGGTCTGCCCCGTGTTGAGGGTGATATTGGTCGTCGCGTTTGTCTGGTGGTTCCATATCGAAACACTGGTGCCATCCTGCGTCGCCACAACACTGATGGCGGTTGCAAGATTGGGGATCGAGCACAGGTAGTTTACGATTCGGTAATCCATGCCCAGGGCATTGGTGGGCAGGGCCATGTAGGCATCGGTCGACATGTTGTACTCGTTGAGACCGTAAACCGAAACCGGGTCGTTCGACGTTACATGAATCCCCTTGTTCTCGGTACCCGGCGAAAGGGCTACACCACTGGGGACTGTGAAGTGGGTGACTACACCGGGAACAACGCTGAAACTTTGGTTCACCCCCGGGTAGGCCGACTGTACCTGTCCGCTGGTAGCAGTGGCAGAAGATATAAAAAGCGACAAAGTGGCCGAAAGGCTCGTGTTTGGCGGGAAGGCAATCCAGAAATCGGTGCCGCTGTTGGTGACGGACTGGCCATGGCCGCTGAAAAACAGGGTCATAAGGAGTACTGGGATGTATAGATTTTTTTTCAAGTCAGAACGAATTACCGGTAATCCGGAACCGGTCTCTATACCTGCCCCTATCCTCTAACTTTTTCTCCTTAAAAAACCAATCAGACACGGAAAAGATCATTGTGTGGTTGCGATGGGTAAAGGTACGCTATTTTTATTGATTCTGACAGAAAACTGCCTGGAAAAACACCACCTTTTGATCATTCCCTGCAGGAATAATCTGGCTATCCTAAAATGATTTTGTTATCTCTTTGGTCAGGCTCCGCATACCAAAGGCTAACGAACAGAATATCCTCCATCAAGGATAATGTTGTTACCGGTCATCCAGCGGCTGGCATCAGAGAGAAGGTAGATACAGGCATTGGCAACGTCTTCGGGCATTCCGAAGCCGAGGGGATGCTGTTCTTTCATCTTCCTGATCGTATCGTCAGGAAGAGACTCAAAGTATTTTTCAAGCAGGGGAGTGAGAACCAGCGAAGGTGAGATCGTATTAACCCTGATATGTTTCTTTGCGAGCTCCAGCGCGAGCGAACGCGAAGCTGCAATCACGGCCCCCTTTGAAGCTGAATATGCCGTGGCAAATTCGACGCCGAAAAGAGCCCTGATAGAACTGATAAACACATAACTTCCACCGGAAACGGGATCTGAAAATTTTGAAGCGACGATCCTGGCCAGTTCAAACCCGGCAACCGCATTGATATTGAAAACAGTCTGAAAATTCAGGGGTTTGGTAAGGTTATAGGGGCCCGAGAATTCGATACCGGCAGAATGGACAATACCATATATTTTACCGGTATTCTCAACAAAGGGGGCAATGACATCACTATAGGAAGAAAAATCATTGAGGTCTACCACCGCCAGTGCATGACTTGCCGGTTCAAGCATGCCCAGGGTTTCGTTGAGCGTTTTTTCATTTCTGCCGAGCATCAGGATATTAGCCCCTGCCCTGCTGCAAAAAACAGCTACACATCGGCCGATCCCGGAGGATGCTCCCGATATGAGAATATTTTTACCCTGTAAGGAGAACTGCCCGTCCATTGAAATCATTAACTGAAATTATCAGTGCCGATGAGTTCCATAAGGTTTTTAATAGTACTCACTTCG
Source organism: uncultured Bacteroidales bacterium (assembly GCA_903928285.1). Taxonomy (GTDB): domain Bacteria; phylum Bacteroidota; class Bacteroidia; order Bacteroidales; family FEN-979; genus CAIVAT01. The sequence goes on along the minus strand of CAIYQH010000223.1, from coordinate 585 downwards.
GCAAGTTGTTTGGCGGTAAGCCTTTTCGAGAAGAGTTCATCGACAAGGGCTATGGTGGCCATTACCGACATGGAGTCATAACCGTCGATGGATTTCAAAGGTGTATTCTCATCCAGTGTGAGACTGTTGATTTCAAGCGCTTCCCGGAACTTCTCAATAAAAACTTTCTTTTCCATGATGTTGGTTTCTTGGTGATAAATTGAGTAAAAATACAAATTAAATTCTGTTATTTTTCCTGGAAAACGATATCAAGGACAACAGCTCCCCAGGAATAACCAACGCCAAATCCGGCAAGCAAGACTTTGTCGCCGGGCTGAATGGTCCTTTTGTCCATACAATCCTTCAGGCTGATAGGAATTGTAGACGAAACAGTATTGCCGGTAAGAAGTATATCGTTATGGTATTTCTCCGTTGGTATTTTCATTTTTTTCCTCAGGTATTCAAGCATGTATTTATTGGCCTGGTGAAAAATCACATAATCGATCTCTTCGAGCGACAGGTTGTTTTTCTGAAGCACCGAACTAACGAGGCCGGGAACGCTTTCTATGGTAAAGTTGAATATCTCCGGCCCGTTCATGTACAGAT
>CAIYQH010000222.1 GCA_903928285.1 uncultured Bacteroidales bacterium | reverse complement strand
TGACTTTCTTAGCACTATTAACATTTGCTTTGCAAGGTCTCTCATTGATTTAGCCGCCTTTTTCTGTGAGGCAGCAGCCTCCTTACCCTGTTGCTTTTTCAGTTTATCCTGGCTTTCAGCAATATGCTTCGAAATACTATCTCTTTTTGATTTAGTATTTCCCATATTTACTTGATTTTCAAATTCTTTAGCCATTTTCTCAAGGGATTCCATATGTTTGGAAAGAGAATCTGCCTTATCCTTGATCTGTTGCTGCTCTTTACTCAACTCCTCATTGCTTTTCATATTCTTTTCTGATTCTTCGGCCAGCTTTTCCTGGTTACCGGCAGTCTTCCTTAAATCTTTAACCAGATCTTCCAGCTTCCTGTCAAACTCCAGCTGCTTCATCAAAGACAGATTCCTGTCCAGCTGGTTTTCCAGTTCCTTGTTCGAAATCTTCATTTTCTCCAGCAGATTGGCCAACTTTGATTTATCGATCTGATTCAGCAGGTTCTTCATCTCTTCAACCATTTTTTTCATCTCCTCTGAAAACAGCTGGTCCATGAGCTCATTAATCTGTTTCTGCTTTTCGATGATCCGTTCTTTAGTTTCCAGAAATTTCTCTTCATTTTTTATATTATCCCTGTTTTTCTTTTTGATTTCCTCAACCTTGCTTTCAATCGACTTTGCTTCATTGATAAGATCCTCGACCTTTTTCTTTTCCTGCCATGAAACCGAACTCTGGTCTATCAGCTTCCTGTTCAAATCGTCCATGGTCTTCTTCATCATCCGGGAATCGGAAATGCTTCGCTGCAGATCTGAATTTATGGTCTTTTCGTTTTTTTCAGTGTGATCGGCAATCTCTTCCAGCGACGGTGTGTTGATTTTTCTCATTTCCGATTTAGTGGATTTGGGACCGTGGATACCATCATTGTCCCAAACCTCGAAGAAATAGTTCATTCCCTGGCCTGCAACCGGTAACAGCTTTTGCAAATCGGCCGAATAATAAAAAATCTGGTTGTTAACAGATTTCTCTATTATGATAGGTTCTATCTTGAAAATCTTCCCGGTTGTGTCGCCTTTTGAGAAAATCTGGTAATTAAATGTCAGCTTTGTAAAACCATAATCATCCTTTATTGTTCCTTTAAAAAACAGGGAACCAGACAAAGTAGAATCTATCGATTCTGTTAAAAAGATGGATGGGAAACCATCACTTATGGCGACAACATGGTAAGTCAGCGAATCAGGCTTATATGAATTGTCATTAAAAGGCACAACCGTATAAGCAAAGGATTTCATTACCTTTTCAGCATACGTAAAAAAACGACCGCTTTCTTTGCATGAAACAGCAGGCCCGTTATCCATTCTTAAATGTACTGAATTAACATCCTTCGTGTGAAACGTCCATGAAACCACAGTTCCTTCCGGAATATTGAAATCGCCGATATTTTCTACTTTTTCTTTTGGCTTATTGATATAATCTGGGTAGGTAAGCTCAATCCTGAAATTCAAAATAATGGGTTTGGGAAAAACCTTTACAACATATTCCTCCGAATGAAATTCTCCGGCAAGGATGTTAAAACTGACATTCCCCTGCAGCGATTTAAAGAGGTACTCATATACGAATCCTTTCGAACGGTTCATCCTGTATTTAAGACCCTTTGTCTGGATAAAAATTTCATTAGGAATTTCTTCACCGGTCACCCTGATCTTAAAATCAAAATCCTCCTGTTGCAGGGCAACAAGGTTCCTGGTAATCACTTCCACTTTAAAGGGAAGAGGTTTAATGAAATCCCGGTTAAACTGAACGATACGCTTTGTCGGCTCAGAAATACTCTTTGGATTAAACACTATCAGCAATATTATAAATCCGGCAGGGATCAACGCATACCGCAAGTATCGTAAGTTCTTCCTGAAATCGATTACAATGTTAAACCTGAACACTTTAAGTGCCGTTGTTTTTTGCACTATACTTGCATTCAGCAGTTCGGAGGTAACGATGCCTGATTCCTGCTGTTTGATCAATTGCAGCGTATTCAGCAGCTTATCCTGAATTTCACTGAAATGATTGCCTATTATCTCAGCAGCCTGTTCATGGCTGATCAGTTTCCCGATTTTCAATAGTTGTGCTGCAGGCACAATCATCAGTCTTACAATCACAAATACAGCACCAGAAGTAAACAGGAAAAACAGGCAGGTCCTGACAATATGATTGAAATTAAACAGCGATTCAAGCCCGATGAGAACCAGGTAAAACGCTGTCAGGATAGTGCTGACCCAAAGGAAACCCCTAATCATCCGGTTTTTATAATATTTCCGGATAAACTGATCAAGTTTAATTAAAAGCAGTGGTTCGTAGGCCATTTATCAGAATCATCAGAATTATACAAATAATATCCCGCGCTGCAGGTGCGTTGCAGATGTAAAGAAACCTGATACACCATTTGCAAAAGTACGAATAACCAACACACGATAAATTTACTCCACAGAATAGCCTATTTTTGCAAATTATACAAACAAGGATGAAAACAGAAAATATCAGAGTCAGGTTTGCCCCCAGTCCAACCGGCCCCCTCCACATCGGAGGTGTTCGCACAGCCCTTTATAATTACCTTTTTGCGAAAAAAAAACAGGGTACTCTTATTCTCCGGATTGAAGATACCGACCAGAACCGGTTTGTCGCAGGAGCTGAAAAATACATTGTCGAATCTCTGGCCTGGTGCGGTCTAGAATTCGACGAAAGCCCCGAGAAAGGCGGTCCCTATGCTCCTTACCGCCAGTCGGAACGTTCAGAAATTTATAAAACCTATATTAAACTCCTCCTGGAAAATGGCACCGCCTATTACGCATTTGACACAGAATCTGAATTGGATGCACTGAGAGAAGAGGCCAAAACCAAAGGCGGAAAAACCTTTCAGTATGATTCACAATCAAGGAAATCACTTAAGAATTCAGTTTCTCTTCCGGAGCAAGAAACAGCAGCCCTCCTGGAATCTGGAATTCCGTATGTGATTCGGATTAAAATTCCCGAAAATGAAACAGTGGTGGTAAACGATCTCATTCGCGGCGAAGTGGTGGTAAACAGTTCCAACCTTGATGACAAGGTTCTTTTTAAATCCGATGGTCTTCCTACTTATCATCTTGCTAACGTAGTTGATGATTATCTGATGAAGATCACCCATGTAATCAGGGGCGAGGAATGGTTACCCTCGGCTCCCCTGCATGTGCTGTTATACAGGAGTTTCGGCTGGGAATCAGTAATGCCTAAATTTGCCCACCTGCCCCTTATTCTGAAACCAGATGGTAACGGGAAACTTAGCAAACGCGATGGCGACAGGCTGGGATTCCCGGTCTTTCCGACAGCATGGACAGATCCAAAATCCGGCGAACTCTATTCGGGTTACCGTGAATCGGGCTATCTTCCCGAGGCGGTTATCAATATCCTGGCCCATCTTGGCTGGAATCCCGGTATCGAACAGGAGCTTTTCACTAAAGATGAACTTATCGATCTTTTTTCATTGGAAAGGGTTGGTAAACATGGTTCCAAATTTGATCCCGAAAAGGCTAAATGGTTCAACCATAAGTATTTGCAATTGAAATCGGATAAAGAGTTGCTTCTTTACCTGGCGCCGTTATTAGCTAAACACGAAGTAACCCCTTCCCCTGATTACCAGCTATCTGTGATTCATCTGGTTAAAGACAGGGTTTCATTGATACCTGAACTCTGGAGCAACTCATGGTATTTCTTTCTTCGTCCTTCTGACTATGACCAGCAGGTATACCAGAAGATCTGGCAGCCAGGGACCACCGGCTTGATAACAGACCTTGCTGCGGAAATTACCGCTCTGCCTGAATTTAACAAAGCCATATTTCACGACCTAGTACAGCAATATACGGTCAAAGCCAGCGTGAAAATGGGCCAGATCATGAACCCGCTGCGTCTGCTGATGGTTGGATCTAACCAGGGCCCCGGGATGATGGATATGGCCGTTATTATCGGAAAAACCGAATTCCTGGAGAGGATCGCCCTTGGATTAAAGACGCTCACAGGAAAATAAACACTTAAATTTCCTGCCGGATTACATTACAAAAAACCTTCCAAATTAAAAAAATACACGCCAGGCTCCCCTCCCCGGTGCCATAAAAAAACCCTGTAAATCTACGATTTACAGGGTTTCGATTGTTGTCCGACTAGGGGTCGAACCTAGACTCTAATGATCCAGAATCATTTGTGTTGCCAGTTACACCATCGGACAATC
>CAIYQH010000221.1 GCA_903928285.1 uncultured Bacteroidales bacterium | reverse complement strand
GAAGGCGATGCAGGCAAGCACGGCCGAAGCGATCAGGAACGACCGTACCGCTTCCCCCTGGTTCATGCTGCTGAACGGCACCTGGAAGTTCAACTGGGTGGAGAATCCTGATAAACGACCGGAGAATTTCTGCAGTGAGGCCTTTGACGTTAGCAACTGGAAAGATATCCAGGTCCCCATAACCATCGAGAAACAGGGCTATGGCTACCCGATCTACGTCAACCAGTCGTATGAGTTCAACCACCTCATGAAACCCGATCCCCCGAAGGTGCCGCACGATTACAACCCCGTCGGCAGCTTTCGCCGTGAATTCACCCTCCCCGACAACTGGAAGGACAGGGAGGTATTTCTCCGCTTTGAAGCGGTAAAATCCTTCAGTTATGTCTATCTCAACGGACAGCGCATCGGCATGGGGAAAGACGGCAAGACGCCTGTTGAATACGATATCACCCGGTATCTGCGCCCGGGTAGCAACATCGTGGGAATCGAAGTTTTCCGCTGGTCCGACGGGAGCTACCTCGAATGTCAGGATATGTGGCGCATGAGCGGCATCAACCGCGATGTTTACCTCTATTCAACCCCCAAAACCAGGATCCGTGACTTTACCGCCACCGGCGATCTGTTTTCAAACTACAGGCACGGGTTGCTGAAGGTCGCCGCCATCGTGAAAAGCGAGGTGACCAATCCCCCGGCCAACCTCGACCGTCCCTTCCTGAAACCTGCATTTTTGCTCGAAGTGGCACTCTACAAATCGACAACCGACAAAACACCTGTTCTCCACGAATCCATCACCTTTAAAGCCAAGAGCGACCTTGAAGACACCCTCCTTTTCACCGAATACCTGCCCGATCCGCTGAAATGGAGCGCCGAAACACCCAACCTCTATCACCTGGTCCTGACCCTGAAGGATGAGGATGGCGCCCTCCTTGAAACGACAGGCTGCCGCGTTGGATTCAGGAGTTCAGAGGTAAAGAACGGCCAGTTCCTTGTCAATGGAAAACCCATCCTTATCAAGGGGGTGAACCGCCATGAATCCGACCCTTTCACGGGCCATGTGATCTCGCGGGAACGGATGCTGCAGGATATCCGGCTGATAAAGGAGGCCAACATGAATACCGTGCGTACCTGCCACTACCCCGATGATCCTTACTGGTACGAGCTCTGCGATGAGTACGGCCTTTATGTGATCGATGAGGCCAATATCGAATCGCATGGCATGGGATACGACCCCGACCGCACCCTGGGCAACAACCCCGCCTGGCTGAAGGCCCACCTCGACCGTACCCGGCGGCTGGTCGAACGCGACAAGAACCACCCCTGCGTGATCATCTGGTCGCTGGGCAACGAGGCAGGCAACGGCTGCAACTTCGAGGCAACCTACGACTGGATAAAAAACCGCGATAAGAGCCGCCCGGTATGGTACGAACGCGCCGAACAGGGCGCCAACACCGACATCTATTGCCCGATGTACTACACCCCCTCCGACCTGAAATGGTATGGCTATGCACGCCAGCTGCGCCCGCTCATCATGTGCGAATATGCCCACGCCATGGGCAACAGTACGGGGAATTTCAGGGAATACTGGGATGAGATCGAACGCTACCCGCAACTCCAGGGGGGCTGCATCTGGGACTGGGTCGACCAGGGACTCTATGCCAAAGACAAAAACGGCCGGGAATTCTGGACCTTCGGCGGCGACTACGGACCTGAAAATGTGCCCAGCGACGGGAATTTCCAGTGCAACGGACTGGTAGCCCCCGACCGCCGTCCGCATCCCGGCTACTGGGAGGTGAAAAAGGTCTATCAGAATGTGACCTTTGCCGCTGCTGACCTGGCAAAGAGATCGTTCGACATCCTCAATAAATACGATTTTTATGACCTCGCGAACACGGAGATCAGCTGGGAAATGGTGAGCAACGGCAAGGTAGTCCTGGCTGGCAAAGTACCGGCCTTCACCCTCGCTCCCAAGGCTCATCAGGGGTTTACCATCTCCTTGCCTGAATTAAAACCCAGGGGCCGAACCGAATACTTCCTGAACCTTTACCTGAAGACCACGGCTCCCTGGGGATTACTGCAAACAGGCCACATTCTTGCCTCGGAGCAATTCCCGCTTGCAACGCTGGGCTCGGACCCTGTGACTGCCACCACCGGCAGCCACGCGAAGATCACGGTTACCGAAGGAGATCATGATATTACAATAGCCGGCAGCCAGTTCACTGTCGGCTTTGATAAACAGCGCGGCACCCTCTCTTCCTGGAGGTTCCGCGATACGGAAATGATGATCCGCGGACCATTGCCCAACTTCAGGCGCGCGCCCACCGACAACGACATCGGCAACGGGCTTGCAAAGCGTTCCAAAGTATGGTTCGAGGCCAGCGAGAAAAGAAACGTGCAGTCGGTCGAAGTGAAGAAGGAGGGTGACGAATCTGCCAACATCAGGGTGGTTTACCAGTTTCCCGACAGCCTTGCCCGCGAAACCGTCGATTACCATGTCAATGCAACGGGCGCCATCACGGTGACCTTCTCGATCACCCCGCTGCGGGAGAAACTTCCCGAAATGGTCAGGTTTGGGATGAATATGCAGATCAGCCCCGAATTCCTCAAACTAGCCTGGTATGGCCGGGGACCCGACGAGAACTACCAGGACCGGAACTCCGCCTCCTTCGTGGGCCTTTGGGCAGGACTTGTTGATAACCAGCCCTGCCCCTACGTGCGCCCGCAGGAGTACGGGTATAAAACCGATGTCAGGTGGATGAGCCTGGAATCGGCGAAACATGTGGCGATAAGGTTTACCGGCCAGCCGCTGATCGGCTTCAGCGCCCTGCCCTATACCTACGACGACATGAAGGGTTTCAAACAGGCCGGGAAACATATCAGCGACCTGGTGAACGAACCCTTTGTCGATCTGAACATCGACTACAAACAGATGGGGGTAGGCGGCGACGACAGTTGGGGCGCCCGGACCCATTCCGAATACACCCTGCCTGCAGGAAATTACAGCTTCAGTTTTACCATGGAACCCTTTCCGGGAACCGAGGTGACGAAATAGCATCCGCGGCAACGGGAAAAAATGAGGAATTTATGCAAACGGACAAGGATTTAATAGGGAAAAAGGTTTTTGAAACACCCTTCATCGATACACACGAGCATCTGATGGATGAGTCAGAACGACTGGCGTGCATGGAACCCTTTATTCCCTGCGATGACTGGGCCCTTTTGCTGAACCATTATTTCAGTTTTGACCTTATCTCAGCGGGAATCACCAAAGAACAACTTGACAGTTTGTTTTCAAGGCAGGCCGACCCGGTGAAAAAATGGGGAATCCTGAAGGACTATTGGCCATCTTTAAAAAACACAGCGTCGGGGATGGTATTCCGGAATACCATCCGCATATTGTATGGTATCGACGAGCTTTCCGAAGACAATATCGCGGAACTGCAAACCCGGTATGAACAGACAAGAAAAAAAGGCTTTTATCATTTTATCATCCGGGATATCGCCAATATCCGGTATTGTCATGTACACTCGCCGGTTGTTGCCTGTAAAAACAGTGAAACTCCTGACCTGTTGCGGCATGATCTTGCCTTAAACGGACTGATCCAGGTGGCCGTAAAACCCTATTCCGTTCCCGAAAACGCTGTAATTAACAGCCTGTCTGACTGGCACCTGCTGATTGACGGGTGGTTTTCGGAATATAATCAAATTGCAGCCGGGGTTAAAGTAGGAAATGCCTATTTCAGGCGGCTTGATTTTGAATGGATTGAGGCCGGTGAAGTGGAAGAAATATTTATACGAAAAATCAATTCACAGTTCATCAACCCCATGGAGGAAAAAAAACTCCAGGATCACCTGTTCTGGTACTGTGTCGACAAGGCCACCAAATACGGATTACCGGTAAAAATACATACCGGCCAGTGGGCCATGAACAATGTAATGAACATGCACTGGGTCAGGGAAAATCCTGCCGATTGTGCCTCCCTGTGCAGGAAATCGCCCGGTACGAAATTTGTCTTTTTCCATCTGGGCTATCCCCATTATGAGGAGATGCTTTCCCTGGCAAAAAGTTATTCGAACGCCTATATCGATATGTGCTGGTCATGGTCTTTAAATCCGCTGGCGGCCAAAGATTTTTTGAAAAAATTCATCCTTACCGTACCCAACCATAAAATTTTCGCTTTTGGCGGGGATGAGAAGGTTGCAGAGAACCTGATTGGCCATACCTTTGTTGCCCGCCAAGGAATTGCTCAGGCTCTGACCGAACTGGTAACCGAAGATTGGATTACGATAGGTGATGCGATGGATTTGACAGAAAAATTAATGTATAAAAATGCAGCTGAAATATTTAAACCGGAGCGATAGGAACCTTCCGTTAGAATTTATATTGAATGTCAGCTGGTTAATCGTATCCTTCACCTTCACGGGGAGGGCCGGGGTGAGGTCATTTGCGGGCAAAAGAAGGTAGCTTTCCGGTAAATCATGTACCTGACGATTCTTTCGGCGCCAGGAACCTGTTAAACAGCAGCAGCCCGATGATGGTGGCAACCCCGATAAGGCTGAAGGTGATCCACAGCAGCGAGGGCCGGTTCATCTTCTCGACAAACTGCACATAGAGCGCGGCGCCCAATACACCGCCCACGCCGCTGCCGATCACCCCGTACATAAACGACCAGCCCTGGTAGAGGGCCTTCTTGTCGTTCGGCGCTATCAGCCCAACATAGGCGATGAACTTGGGATGGGCGATCATCTCGCCGAGAGTGAAAATAAACATGGAGGCCAGGAAGATCCACCCGCTGGGTGAGATGGCCAGCATCCCCATCCCGGCAGAACCCAGGCAGATGCCGAAGATCATGGTGGGCAGGGCTTTGGTTTTTCTTACCAGGCTTGAGACCAGCAGCTGCAGCAGGATGATCGCCCCGGCATTCATCACCGTGACGTGCTCTGCGTCGAATTTCCAGGAGGGATGGTCGAGAAAAAGCGAAAGGATGCTGTTGATCAAATGGTTGAACCCGGTCATGTCGACCCTCTCTTTCAGGTACCAAAGCACAGAGTCATAGACCTGGAAATACATGATCCAGAAGCCCGAATAGATGACGATCATCAGGATGAACCTGAAATCCTTCAATACCGTGATCATCTCGGTGAAGACCTGCCCCAGTGGTTTGGCGGCCCGCGCCCCGGTAGGCTCCCTGTAAACGAAGAAGTTCAGGGCCAGCAGCCAGCCGGTTCCGATGGCCGCCATGAAAAAGATATAGTTGTAGGAGATCGATTTCAGCCAGGGAACGAGGATCAGGGGAAAAAGAAAGGCCCCCAGGTTGATCGACCAGTAATAGATGCCGAAGCCCAGCGACGCATTGGAGGCATCGGTTACCCGTGCGATCGACCCGGAGATCATGGGCTTGAAAAAACCGGCGCCCAGCGCCACCAGGATCAGGCTGCTGAACACGGTGACATACGTAGTGGAAAACCCGGCCAGCCAGTATCCCATGCTCATGGTAAAGAAGGCAAAGAACAGGACTTTCCGGTAACCAAACCTGTCGCCGATGGCCCCCGACAGG
>CAIYQH010000220.1 GCA_903928285.1 uncultured Bacteroidales bacterium | reverse complement strand
CTTTTTATGGTGGCATTCGTATCATGCAGCAGTGTTGTTGGTGATAAAAAGGAAACCGCCGCTTCCGGACTTAAGGAAGGTGCCGTAAATCAAATCAGCACTGAAATGTTCAGGACATTGGTTTATGACAACCAAAAAACGCCAACAGAATGGATTTATGCCGGAACCCAGCCCTGTATCATTGATTTTTATGCCGATTGGTGCCGACCTTGTAAAATGATCGCTCCGATTATGGAAGACCTTGCAATGCAATATAAGGGTAAAGTTGTTTTTTATAAGGTCAACATTGACCAGGAAAAGGAACTGGCACAAATGTTTAACATCCAGTCGATCCCGGCCATCCTGTATGTTCCTGCAAACGGAAAACCAAAGATGGCAGTCGGGATGTCCAGTAAGGAAGAATACATTCAGCAAATACAATCCTTACTTTTAAAACCAACAGCCCAGAACTGACAAACTGATCAACCAAATAGCCCGGGTACTTTTCTATTGCAAACTGTCGGAGGTCAAAACACCTAAGTGAAAGAATGGGTGAACAATAAATAACAGAATCTAATTAATGAACATTTGTTCATAACTGTTAAATATTGACTATTTTTGCACATCTAACAGAAAATTAAAAACCACCCAACTATGAAAATCGCGATCCCATTTCACAATGGATATGTAAATGAACATTTTGGTCATTCTGAAAATTATGCAGTATATACCATCAACCCCGAAAACCAGATAGTGAATCGTACCGTTATCAAAGGTGAGGAAGGGTGTGGCTGTAAATCGGGGATCGGAGCCGTTCTGGCCAGTGAAGGAGTTACATTAATGCTTGCCGGAAATATTGGCGGGGGTGCAATTCATCACCTGTATACCGAAGGTATTGAGGTCATTCGTGGTTGTTCAGGGCTGGCTGAAGAAGTTATTGTCAATTATCTGAATGGTAAAGTCATTGATGGTGGTCAAACCTGTGAGCAACATGCAGGATGTGACTCGCACGCTCACTGACCTTTACCTGATAATCCGCCCTACTTAAGATAGAGCTGATGGTGGTAGCTGTTTTCGCGGATCATTTTCTTTCCGCATTGCGGACACGAATTTTCCCGGCATGGGACACCAGGTTGATGAGGGATCTTGGTATTGCAATTCAGGCAAATACAAAACCCGGGTTCCTCTTCATGCTTTTGATGCTCAACGACATCAGGTTTATCGGATAGTTTACGGATATTATCTGAGTTGCAAAAGGAACAGGATTGCATCTGTTTTGAACTGATCAGAAGTTTGTGACATGCTTCACAACGATACCAGAACTCGTCTGTGTGATAATCTCCCCCCCCGATAAATATGGCTTTACCATCTACAAAAGCCTCGGCAATGGTCCTGCGGGCTTTTTCATAAATCCTTGTCAGGGTAGGACGCGAAACCGCCATCTCCTGAGCTGCCTGTAACTGGGTCATGCCCATATAATCCAGTAAGCGGATTGCCTCATATTCTTCAAAAAAAAGAATAACAGGCTCCAGGTCAGAGATTGGGATTCCAAAAGGTTTGAATCCTTCCATCTGGGGTGGATGCGTAACGTTGCGCTTTCTTTTAGGTCGTGGCATATTGTGGCTAGATTCAGGAATGTCCCCCAATAATAATGCGCATGATTTTGAGGTTCAATACGAAAAATCTGACAACCTGCCAGGGAAAGAATTTGCGCCAGAATCTTGTGTTTCCAGTCGGGTATGGAGGATTGGTGATTTCTTTTGGTCCGGGTGTTATGTGTTTTTCCTGCATGATGGTTGTTATTGGAACAGAATGCTGATCAGTTTTAAAAATTAAGGGTGGTTTCTATTCAGGG
>CAIYQH010000219.1 GCA_903928285.1 uncultured Bacteroidales bacterium | reverse complement strand
GGGAGGAACCACTCCCGACGGTCTTTTTACACTAAAAGAGGTGGAATGCCTGGGCTCATGCGGGTCAGGTCCCGTGATGCAGGTGAATACCGGCTATTACGAGAATCTTACCCCCGGCAGGGTGGATAAGATCCTGGAGGAGCTCAGGGAAAATGCAAACAAGGATAAACCGGATGATTCGACATGGGTGGAAAAATTCTGTTAGCGGGTATTGAGGTTCCGGGAATCCGTGGATTCGACGTTTACCGCAGTCTCGGAGGGTATGCCTCTGTTGAGAAGGCGCTCAGTGAGATGACACCTGCCCTGGTAAATACCGAGGTTACCAAATCGGGCCTGCGCGGAAGGGGAGGAGCCGGGTTCCCCACAGGGCTCAAATGGAGTTTTCTCGACCGCAAATCGGATAAATCAAGGTACCTCGTCTGCAATGCCGATGAGAGCGAACCCGGCACCTTCAAGGACCGGTACCTGATGCATCATCTGCCGCACCGGCTCCTCGAGGGACTTATCCTCTCCAGTTATGCCCTGGGTGTGAAGACGTGTTACATCTATATCCGCGGGGAGTTCAAATACCTGGTGGGCATTCTCGAAAAGGCCATCAGGGAGGCTCTTGAACATGGCTTCCTGGGCGAAAAGATCCTGGGGAGCGATTTCTCCCTGAACATCTATGTTCATCCCGGCGCCGGCGCCTATATCTGCGGCGAAGAGACCGCCCTGCTCGAATCACTCGAAGGCAAGCGGGGAAACCCCCGCATCAAGCCGCCATTCCCGGCATTCAAGGGGTTATACGGATGCCCCACAGTGGTCAATAACGTTGAAACCCTCGCCACCGTTGGCCCGATCATCAGCATGGGTGGCGAAGCCTATGCCAGGCTTGGAAAGGGGAAAAGTACCGGTACCAAGCTGATTTCCGCCTGCGGGAATATCAACAGACCCGGGGTTTATGAAATTGAACTCGGCCTTCCCGTCGAGGATTTCCTTTATTCTCCCGAATACTGCAACGGCATTGCGGGGGATAAATACCTGAAAGCCGTGATTGCAGGAGGATCGTCGGTTCCGGTACTCCCGGCCGACCTGATCCTCAATACCGCAAAGGGTGAAAAGAGGCTGATGACCTACGAATCGCTCTCTGATGGGGAGTTTGCAACAGGCACCATGCTGGGTTCGGGAGGGTTTATCGTCTTCGACGAAGACGCCTGCATGGTAAGGAATACCTGGAACCTCTCCCGTTTCTACCACCATGAATCGTGCGGCCAGTGCTCGCCCTGCCGCGAAGGAACAGGCTGGATGGAAAAGGTGCTGTACCGCATCGAACACGGGCAGGGGAAGATGAGTGACATCGACCTGCTGGTGAGAGTGGCCAAAAACATAGAAGGAAATACGATCTGCCCGCTCGGAGATGCGGCAGCCTGGCCTGTGGCCAGTGCCATCCGCCATTTCCGGAAAGAATTCGAATACCATGTGGAACACCCTGAAAAGGTGAAAAAGATTAATCATGGCTCCCTTTTCCCGCTCGCGGCTGAATAGGGGATGGCCCTGTTTTTTTGAAAAAAAGATATGATCAAAGTAACCATAGATAATATCCAGATTGACGTAACAGAGGGTACCACCATCCTCCAGGCAGCGCGCCTGATTGGCGGCAAGGTCGTTCCCCCGGCCATGTGCTACTATTCAAAGCTGAAGGGATCGGGAGGGAAATGCCGTACCTGCCTGGTGAAGGTGGCACAATCGTCGGCCAAGGACCCCCGACCCATGCCCAAACTGGTTGCTTCGTGCAGTACGCCGGTCCAGGATGGCATGGTGGTGCAGAACCTTACCTCCCCGGAGGTCATCGAAACCCGCAAAGCCATCGTGGAATTCCTGCTGCTCAACCACCCACTCGACTGCCCCGTATGCGACCAGGCAGGCGAATGCGACCTGCAGGATCTGAGCTTTGGCTATGGTATGGAGGAGACAGAAACCGAAGAGGAGCGCCGCGAATATCCCATGACCGACATCGGCGAGAACATCAAACTTCACATGAACCGCTGTATCCTTTGCTACCGGTGCGTCTATACGGCCGACCAGCTTACCGGGAAACGGCTGCACGGGGTGCTGTACCGCGGCGATGTATCGGAGATCGGGACCTTTATCCAGGAGGCGGTCACCAACGATTTTTCGGGCAACATGATCGACGTTTGTCCTGTGGGTGCGCTTACCGACAAGACCTTCCGGTTTAAAAGCCGCGTCTGGTTTCTCAAGCCGATGAACGCCTACCGCGAATGCCCGGCCTGTTCGGGGAATGTCACCGCATGGATGTTCGGCAACGAGATATACCGTGTCACAGGCCGGAAAAACCAGTTTGGAGAACTGGAGGAGTTTATCTGCAATGAATGCCGGTTTGAAAAGAAAGAGGTTGCCGACTGGGTCATTGAAGGGCCGCGGCATATCAAACGCCAGTCGGTCATCTCGGCAAACCATTATGAACATATGAAAAAGCAGTCCATCATCCATCCCATCGAGGGGACGATGGAGGATCCGGAGTAACCAGACGTTGTGAACGATATGATAACACAGATAATCTATAAGGCCATCCTTGCAAGCATCATCCTGGTGCTGAGCCTGGTGGTTGCCATGTACTCCACCCTCATCGAACGCAAGGTTGCCGGCTGGTTCCAGGACCGTCACGGCCCGAACAGGGCAGGCCCGTGGGGGTTGCTGCAACCCCTTGCCGATGGCGTCAAACTCTTCTTCAAGGAGGAGTTTATGCCCAATACGGCCGATAAATTTCTATACATCCTCGGACCATCGCTCACCATGTTCGTTGCCCTGCTTACCAGCGCAGCCATCCCCTGGGGCCCCGACCTGGTGATCAACGGACAGACCTATGCCATGCAGGTGGCCGACATCAACATAGGGATCCTCTACATCTTTGCCATCGTCTCCATCGGCGTATACGGCATCATGATCGGGGGATGGGCCTCCAACAACAAATATGCGCTCCTGGGCGCGGTGAGAGCCTCTTCCCAGATGATCAGCTATGAGCTTGCTATGAGTCTTTCCATTATCACCATCGTGATGATGACAGGCTCGCTCAGCATGCGCGATATCGTTGCCCAGCAGCAGGGATATCACTGGAATATCCTTTACCAGCCCCTGGGATTCCTGATCTTCCTGATCTGCGCCTTTGCCGAAACCAATCGCTCTCCGTTCGATCTGCCCGAATGTGAAACCGAACTCGTTGGCGGATACCATACCGAATACAGCAGCATGAAACTGGGATTTTACCTTTTTGCCGAATATATCAACATGTTTATCTCCGGGGCGGTTATGGCGACCCTCTTTTTGGGAGGGTACCATTTCCCCTTTATCGACAAACTGGGGTTATCCCCCAACGCATTCGCCCTCGTCAGTTTTATGGTGCTTTTTGCCAAGATCACCTTCTTCGGCTTTATCTACATGTGGATCCGGTGGACTCTCCCGCGCTTCCGCTATGACCAGCTGATGAAACTTGGATGGAAAACCCTCATCCCCCTGGCGATCCTGAATGTGGTGATCACAGGCGTGGTGATCCTGCTGAACCAGTAAATGAATGCAGAATGCAAAATGAAGATGAATAACCTGACCAACAGATCGATAATAGTTTCCAATAAGAAGATGACCTTCTGGGAGAGGATCTACCTGCCCGCCATTCTCAAGGGAATGACCATCACCTTTGGGCACCTGTTCCGCAGAAAATCGACGGTTCAGTACCCCGAGGTCAAGCGTGAGTTTTCTGAGATCTATCGCGGAAAACATGTGTTAAAGAGGGATGATGAAGGCCGCGAACGGTGTACCGCCTGCGGACTCTGTGCCGTTGCCTGCCCCGCCGAAGCCATCACCATGGTGGCGGCCGAAAGAAAACCGGGAGAAGAAAATCTTTACCGCGAAGAAAAATATGCCGTGGTTTACGAGATCAATATGTTGCGTTGCATCTTTTGCGGCGACTGCGAGGAGGCCTGCCCGAAAGAGGCGATTTTCCTGACAAAGGAGATTGTAAGGTCGGAATATGGGCGGGAAAAATTCATCTATGGAAAAGATGAACTGGTAGAACCGGCCGACCCTGCCGGTAGGATTGATGTTTCAAAACGGCAGACCCCCGAAGTGCTGGAATTTAAAAAGAACAAAAAGTTCCGGCATAACCGGTAGGATGAAATAGTTACAATGAAAGTTGATTGCTAATCTGTACAGATATGTTCACCCAATACATCTTCGGTTTCCTCAGCGTCATGGCCCTGTTCTCGGCGGTGATGGTGCTGGCGTCGAAAAAACCGATCCACTCCGTCCTGTTCCTGACGCTGACCTTTTTTGCAATCGCCGGTCATTATGTGTTGCTGAATGCACAGTTCCTGGCGGTGGTCCATGTGATCGTGTATGCCGGCGCCATCATGGTGCTCTTCCTGTTCACGGTCATGCTGCTGAACCTGAATAACGACGAACGCTCCCCGAAACCGATGTGGGTCAAGATCATCGCCCTGGTTGCGGGAGGGATGCTGCTGCTTACGCTGATTGGCGTTTTCCGCGGCTACGACATCAAATCGGCGCACGATCCTCTCACCACCCAGATAGGGCTTGTCAAGGAACTCGGCAAGATACTCTACCACGATTACCTGATCCCCTTCGAACTGTCGTCGGTACTGTTCCTGACCGCCATGGTGGGGGCGGTTCTGCTGGGGAAAAAGGAACAGATTTGAAGGAATATTCGAAATTCAAACTTTAACATATGTCCTCCTTGACCACCATTCCGATCCATTATTATCTCGTATTTTGCTCCCTGCTGTTCTGTATCGGGGTTCTGGGGGTGCTGATCAAACGGAATGCCCTGCTGATCCTCATGTCGATAGAGCTTATGATCAATTCGATCAATCTGCTGCTTGCGGCATTTTCGGCCTATACCAACGATCCTGCCGGGCAGATCTTCGTTTTTTTCATCATGGTGGTGGCTGCCGCCGAGGTGGCCATCGGGCTGGCTATCGTTGTGCTGATCTACCGCACAACCCATTCGATCGATATCAATGTGCTGAATAAACTGAAGTGGTAAACTGACAAGGTGGCCAAAAGGTGAAGTAGCGAAACAGAGTAAGTTATCTTTCTGAAATTGTAAAAATGAAGCTGATCATAATCCTAATCCCCCTCTTCCCGCTCCTGGGGTTCCTGGTAGCCGGACCTGGTTACAAAGCCGTCCCAAGGAAGGTTATCGCCTTTCTCTCCCCAGGGATGGTCCTGCTCTCCTTTATCCTCTCCGTCATCCTCTTTTTTAACGTTCAGCAATCTGCCACAGCGCTGACCTGCACCCTCTTTTCATGGATCCGCATCGGTCCGCTCGATATCCCTTTCTCCTTCCTGATCGACCCCCTTTCCTGCCTGATGCTGCTGGTGGTTACCGGCGTGGGCTTTGTCATACATGTATATTCAATCGGTTACATGAAAGAGGATGCGGGATTCAACCGTTTCTTTTCCTATATGAACCTGTTTGTCTTTTCAATGCTCCTGCTGGTCATGGGGGCCAATTATCCTGTCATGTTTATCGGATGGGAGGGCGTTGGTTTATGTTCCTATCTGCTCATCGGCTTCTGGTTTAAGAACCATGATTACAATAATGCCGCCAAAAAGGCCTTTATCATGAACCGCATCGGCGACCTGGGTTTCCTGATGGGGATGTTCCTGATCTATACCACCTTCAACACCCTGAACTACCTGGATGTCTTTTCACAGGCACGGGGAATGTCGTTTGGAAACCCGGCACTGGTGGCCATAACGCTGCTCCTGTTTGTCGGTGCCGTCGGGAAAAGCGCCCAGATTCCGCTCTATACCTGGCTGCCTGATGCCATGGCGGGTCCCACCCCGGTGTCGGCGCTGATCCATGCCGCGACAATGGTTACCGCCGGCGTTTATATGGTGGTGCGCTCCAACATCCTTTATGTCCTTTCTCCGGCAACCATGGCCATCATGGGCCTCACGGGACTGGCCACGGCCCTCTTTGCCGCCTCCATTGCCATCTTTCAGAATGATATTAAAAAAATCCTGGCCTATTCCACCATCAGCCAGTTGGGATACATGTTTGTCGGGCTGAGTGTCGGCGCCTTCACGGGAGCCATGTTCCACCTGACGACCCACGCTTTCTTCAAAGCCCTCCTTTTCCTCGGCGCCGGCAGCGTGATCCATGCCATGGGGGGAGAACAGGATATCAGGAAAATGGGCGGACTGAAACAGGCCATGCCCAAAACCTACTGGACCTTCCTGATCGCTACCATTGCCATCGCCGGGATCCCGCCCTTCTCGGGTTTCTTCTCCAAGGATGAGATCCTGGCAAGGACCTTTGCGTTTCAACCCGTTATCTGGGCGCTTGCCGTTGCAGGGTCGCTGATGACAGCCTGTTACATGTTCCGCCTGCTCTACCTGACCTTCTTCAGTGAATTCCGCGGAACAGAGAGCCAGAAGCATCACCTGCACGAATCCCCTGCCGTGATGACCATCCCCCTGATCATCCTCGCCCTGTTGGCCGCCCTTGGCGGACTCATCAACCTGCCCGATCTCTTTGGCGGGAATTCAGCACTTTCCCAATTCCTCGCCCCCGTGTTTGCCGACGCCAACAGGGTTATGGAACACGAACCGCCGCTGTCGCACGGCGCCGAATGGCTGCTGATGGGGATCACCCTTGCAGGCGTGCTCGCTATGGTTGCCTGGTCGTGGTTCCGCTTTGTTGAAAAACGCCATGGATTGCTTCCTGATGATGCCCCCCGACCATTCCTTGTGAGGTTGATTGCGAACAAATATTATATCGATGAACTCTACCGGGGCGTCGTCGAAAAGCCGCTCTTCCGGATATCGGAAATACTGCATGACTATGTTGAAGTCCGGTTTATCGACCGTATCGTGAACGGCTTGGGCAGCATGGTGGTATGGACCGGCAACACCGTAAGGTATATTCAAACCGGCAATGTCGGTTTTTACATGTTCATCATGATTTTAGGGATCATCCTGATCCTGTTCTTTAATATCCTGATCTGACCGATGCTGACGATAATCCTGATATTGCTGCCCCTTGGGCTCTCGCTGATCACCCTGTTCCTGAAAAGGGAGACAGCCATCCGCCTCTTTGTCCTTGCCGGTACGCTGGCCGAATTCTGCATTGCCGTGGCGGCCTTTATCCAGTTTAAAACATCGTGCCACTGTCACCTCCTGTTCAATGCCGACTGGCTCGAAACCACGGGAGTCAGCCTGAAATTCGGACTCGACGGGATCAGCCTGCTGATGGTCATGCTGACCACCTTCCTGTTGCCCGTCATTGTCCTGGCAACCTTCAGCCATTCCTACAGCCGTCCCGCTTCTTTTTACAGCCTTATCCTATTCATGGAGATGGCGCTGGTCGGGGTTTTTGCTGCGTTCGACGGACTGATGTTTTACATTTTCTGGGAGATGACCCTGATTCCAGCCTACTTCATCTGCGCCGTGTGGGGCGGCAACGACAGGATACGGATCACCTTTAAATTTTTCATCTATACCTTTACCGGGAGCCTGCTGATGCTGGTTGCCCTGATCTATCTCTGGTTCAGGACGCCTTTGCCCCACTCCTTCGACTTTCACTGGCTTTACGCCGTCAACCTCTCTCCATCCGAACAAATATGGATATTCCTGGCCTTTTTCCTGGCTTTTGCCATCAAGATCCCCATCTTCCCCTTCCATACCTGGCAGCCCGATACCTATACGGAGTCGCCTGCCGCCGGAAGTATGCTCCTGGCCGGCATCATGCTGAAAATGGGCATTTACGGAATGATCCGCTGGATGGTGCCGATCTGCCACCTCGCCATGCACAAGTGGGGCTGGATTGCCCTGATCCTGGCGGTCGCCGGGATTGTGTATGGTTCCGTCATTGCCATCAGGCAAAACGACATGAAACGCCTTGTGGCTTACTCCTCCATCGGTCACGTGGGACTGATCGCCGCAGGCGTGCTGGTAATGACCATCCATGCCATGCAGGGAGCCGTGATCCAGATGATTTCGCACGGGATCAATATCGTCGGACTTTTTATCGTAATCGACCTTATTGAAAAGCGAACCAGGACCCGCAACATTGACAGCCTTGGCGGGATCGCCCTCCAGGCTCCCAGGCTTGCCGTGTTTTTCATGATCATGCTGCTGGGGAGTATTGCGCTGCCGCTGACCAATGGGTTTGTCGGGGAGTTCCTGCTCCTCCTTGGCATTTTCGAATACTCGGCACTCCTGGCTGCCATCGCCGGGCTGACGGTCATCCTGAGCGCCGTTTACATGCTCCGGATGTACCAGCGCACCATGCTGGGTCCCGTCAGGGAGAGCACAGGTCAGGTAAATGACCTTACCTGGCCGGAAATGGCTGCCCTGATTCCCCTGGTCATTGTTATCTTCTGGATAGGACTGTTTCCCGGTTTGTTCCTGGATGTTGCCCTGCCCGATGTATTAACCATTTTGAATTACGCTAAATAAGCATGACGACAATTATTTCGATAACGGTCCTGGGTGTCCTGGTCCTCCTGATGGGAATCCTGAAAAAGCAATCCTGGCTGCTGCCGCTCATCCTGGTCGGGCTGGCGGTTTCCATGGCCCTGACCCTGATGGAGTGGAATTCCATTAAAACCTATGGCAACGGGATGCTGATCGTCGACAATACGGCAGTAGCCTTCAGCATGGTGCTGATTTTTTCCGCCTTTCTTATCTTTTCGCTTGCAGCCCGCTATTACCGGGGTGTTCAGCGACCACTCGACGATATCTACGGGGTGATGATCTTTGCCCTGGTCGGGGCGGTGATGATGACCTCCTACGGCAACCTGATCATGCTTTTCCTGGGAATTGAAACGCTTTCCATTGCGCTGTATGTCCTGGCAGGAAGTCATAAGGAGGCAATCACATCCAATGAAGCCACCTTGAAATATTTCCTGTTAGGTTCCTTTCTCTCGGGATTCCTGCTTTTTGGCATCGCCCTGATCTATGGCTCGACAGGTTCATTCGACCTGCACACCATCTCGCTGTTCGTAGCGGCATGTGCAGGCACCTATCCGCCGATGTTCCTGGCAGGCCTTTTCCTGCTGATCATCGGGCTGGCTTTTAAGATTGCCATCGTTCCTTTTCATTTCTGGGCTCCTGATGTGTACGAGGGGACACCCACGCTGCTCACCGCCTTTATGGCAACGGTAGTGAAAACCGCCTCCATCGTGGCCATGTTCCGGTTTTTCACCCATACCTTTAACGGCATCCACGGGGTTTGGGAAACTACGATCTGGATACTGGCAGCGCTCACCATCCTGTTGGGAAACCTCACGGGCATCTATCAGCCCAACCTCAAGCGAATGCTTGCCTATTCCAGTATCAGCCACTCGGGCTATATGATGCTGGCCGTGGTTGCTTTCAGCGCCATGTCGGACAATGCCCTGCTGCTCTATACCCTTTCCTATTCCGTAGCAACCATCATAGCCTTCGCAATCCTTATCCTGATCCGCGAAGCGCATGGGAACGACTTCTTCTCCTCCATGAACGGAATGGCCCGGTCGAACCCGGTTGAGGCCTTCTGCCTGACCATCGCCATGCTCTCCCTGACGGGAATTCCTCCCCTGGCAGGCTTTATGGCCAAATATTACCTGTTTACCACAGCGCTGGAAAAGGGACTGGTATGGCTTGTCATCATTGCCATTACAGGATCCGCCATCAGCGTGACCTATTATTTCAAACCCATTATCGCCATGTATCTGAAAGAGCCGGCAGGGATCTCCCTGAAGGTGGAATTACCATACAGGATTCACCTGCTTTTTATGACCCTGATGGTGATTCTCATCGGGCTGCTGCCATGGGTGGTGGTGGGACTTTTATAAGTCAATGCAGGAATGTGGGAATGCAAACAATGCAAACAATGCAAACAATGCAGGCAATGCAAACAATGCAGGCAATGAAATGATGATGGTTGCAGGGGTGGTTTTTTCCTACAGGAAACTTTTTATTTCGGCGGCGTGTTCTTTTTCCTCGTCGATGATTTGTTGAACCAGCTTCTTTGAATCGCTGCGGGTATATTTCAGCAATTCGGTGTAGAAGGCGACACTGTCGTTTTCAAATTTATAGGCCATTTCCAGACATTCCCTGGGTGTTTTAAGGCTCAGCGCCAGGGTTTTCCCGGAATCCGGTTTTCCAAAGATATTCGATTCAGCCAGGTGGTTGATATAATCGGATGCGTCATTGTCACCAAAATCAAAGGTTTCGGCATCAAACTTCCCGGCAAGTTTCTGGAAAATGGAGATGTGCAGGATTTCTTTCTCTGCCAGATCGTAAAACAACCCCCTGATATCGGTACTCTCTTCGATCATCCCGGCGGCGGTATTGTAAAACTCATTGCCGTTCTCTTCAATTCTGACGGCGATTTCAACGATTTCTTGTCCTGAATAATACATGTGGCTGATTTTAGTTCAACAAAAGTAAAAAAAATCAAGGGACGAAAAAGGGAAAATAAATCATTTCTGACAATTCATTTTCCTGTGGGGTTCGACATGCATTCCTGCTGCTTTTTCAGACCAACACTGATGCCGCTTGCACCGGTGCCCCGACATGTCAGGACCGGCATATTATTTAGTCTGAAAACAAATTAGAGGTTAAAACCCGTGAATGGATAAAACAGGCAAAATACCACCCTAACAAACTTGAATATTGTTAATTTTGTGACGACATTATTCTTAACCTCCATTAATCCAATTGCATTATGAAAAAAACATTACTCACTTTTGTAGCAATTTTTGCTGTTTTGCTGGTGTTTTCCCAGGCCGTACAACGAAACCAGGTTGTCATGGAAATCGGCACGGGAACCGGGTGCCAGTATTGCCCGGGAGCCGCCATGGGGGCTCATGACCTGCTCCAGAACGGCTGCCAGGTTGCCGTCATCGAATACCACAGTTACAATTCCGGCGACCCCTTCAACAATCCGGCCGCTGCTGCCCGTACAAGTTATTACGGTATCACCGGCTACCCGACCGCCTTTTTTGACGGAACACTCAGCTATGTCGGCGGGAGTAACACGCAAAGCCTGTATACTACCTACCTTCCTCTCTATCAGCAGCGCTATGCAGTTTTATCTCCCCTGACCATTGAGATGACAGGTACCAACGTAGGTAACCTTTACAATATCACCGTGACCATCACCAAGGTGGCAGCCATTACTTCCACCACGCTGAAGGCTCACCTGGTGCTTACCGAATCGGATATCCCCTACAACTGGGAGGGTCAGACCATGATCAACAACACCGAACGGCTCATGGTTCCCGACCAGAACGGGACTAACATCAACTTTACTTCGGGAAATACCGTCGTATTGAACCTCAGCTTCACCAAAGATCCTACCTGGGTTACCAACAACTGCGAACTGATCGCCTTTGTGCAGGACAACACCACCAAGGAGTGCCTCAACGGCGCCAAGAAGATGCTCAATGCACTCTATCTTCCGCTGCCTACCAACTTCACGGCGGCACCCACCAGCGGCTGTACCCCCCTTACGGTGAACTATACCGATCAGTCGACCGGCGCAACCAGCTGGAACTGGACCTTCCCCGGCGGCACACCCGCTACCTCCACCCTGCAGAATCCGGTGGTTGTCTATAATACTGTCGGAACCTTCGACGCTACCCTCAATGCAGCCAATATCGCTGGAAATGCAGCAGGGTTCCTGACCAAAACGGCTTTCATCAGCACGGTTACAACACCCGATGCACCCACAACCCCCCAGGGTCTGGCCGCACTTTGCATTGACCCCGCCAACCAGACTTATACCACCACCGGAGCTGCCAATACCACTGGATATGTTTGGGAACTGGATCCCTCCGCGGCCGGAGTGCTGACCAACAACGGCGCCAGTTGCACCATCGACTGGGATAATACCTTCACAGGGATTGCACAGCTTAAGGTTCGCGGCACCAATGCCTGCGGCGCCAGCCCCTGGACGCCATTCCTGAACATCACCATCAGCGTGCTTCCCGCGCAGGCTGCCACCCCGACAGGACCTACCAGTCTTTGCATGAATGCCGGTTCAACCAACTATTCAACCACGGGAGCCGCCAATGCCACCCTCTACTCCTGGGAGCTCCTGCCAGCATCAGCTGGAGGCATCTTCACCAACGGCGCCTCTGTAAGTGTCAGCTGGTCCCCTATCTTTACCGGAACCGCTACCCTGAAGGTCAAGGGCCTCAACGGTGCCTGCGATGGCGCCTGGTCGACGCCGCTTACCATCACGGTTGCCCCCGGTCCCAATGGCTTTAACGTTACCGGAGGCGGCACATACTGCGCTGCAGGAGGTACAGGGATACCGGTTGGCCTCAACAATTCCGAAACAGGTGTTAGTTATACCCTCTTCCTGAACAATACGGCGACCACCAATATCCTCCCGGGTACAGGTTCAGCCCTTGCCTTTGGAAACCAGATGACCGGCGGCAACTATACTGTCCAGGCCAGTACTATCTCGGGCAGTTGCACCAACATCATGACAGGCTCGGCCGTTGTTTCGGTTGATCCACAGGCCCCGGCCGTACCAGGCCTGCCCGTTGGTCCCACACAGGTCTATTCAGGAACAACGCCTACTTCCGATTACACAACTACCGGCGGAACCTATGCAACAACCTATTCATGGGAAGTTACCCCATCGGCAGCCGGAACCATGAGCGGCACCACCACCACAGGTACTGCAACATGGAACCAGGTATGGACAGGTACCGCCACCGTCAAGGTGAAGAGCGTCAATACCTGCGGCTCCAGCTCCTATACCAGCGACTATACGGTAGCCGTTGCAGCCGGTCACGTTGGCATCCAGGAAAAAGGCATTGCAACGCTGGTGTCGGTATTCCCGAACCCCGCTCACGGCATGGTGACCCTGATCCCTGCCCGGACAATGATGGCCGATGTCAGGATATACAATGCACTCGGATCAAAGATGATCGAAAAGACCAGTGTCTCCCTCAGCATGAATTACCAGCTTGATATCGCAGGGCTGAAGGGCGGATTGTACTTCATCCAGATCAACAGCGAAGGGACCCAGCAAACCATCAAACTTGTTGTGGAATAATCAGTTTGGAAATATCGTTTTAAAATGAAAAACGTCCGGCTAAAATGCCGGGCGTTTTTTTTTGGTACCTTTGCACCCCCTTAAACTCCTGCATCGGCCCAGCCGGGTTATTACACGCCGGCCGGATACCATAACACGCCGGGAGATGGGGCAACCAAACCATCATGGACAAAAAAACCCTTGAAAAATATAGCTCGGCTTTTACCCTGAGCGACATGGAAATCTTCATTTTTCCCGACCTGCTTTATGCCCTGGTGCTGGCCAACATCATGTCACCCGAGATCTGGAAATGGCGCGACGATCCCTGGTTCGCCGGCATACGGAGGATGGGCCCGCTGAAAAAGATCCACCGCGTGAAACAGTATGTGATGGACCACTACAACTTCAACCTCGACCTTGAGACCTGGGGACTTACCGACAAACAAACCGAGATCAGCCGCTTCAGCGGCTTTGTCGATATAGAGATGCTCTCGCGGTCGAATGCCCTCTTCGGGTACGAGGGCGACAAGTACTATTTCGACATGGATATCCGCCGTCATTTCGGACTGGATAAATTCGATTCCGACATCATCCCCTATTGGAAGACGGAAACAGTGGAGGCGATGAATGCCTTCCGCTTCAAACCAAACCATGAAGCCGGCGCCGGCGAATGCGTCTCCCTTGCCTGTCTCTATGCCGCAGCCCTCTTTATCGTGGCGGAGGTGCCGCTCGAAAAGATCTTCCTGATGGGAACACCGCTTCATTCCCAGAATTTTATCATGGTCGATGAAGGGGTGCTGACCAACAACCGCCGCATCGTCACCAAATCGATGTGGTATAACGGTACTGAACTCACCGCCCTCGCCCGCCGCGCCCTGGAACATGAACAGGTGACCTATGTGGCCCACAGCACGGGGTGGATCCATTCCATGTACCCGGAAGCGACCATCAACAAGCAGGAATATCAACTGTTTCGTGAAAAACTGGCTAAATTTCTCGAGACTCCCGTAAACTACGAGATCTTCATGAATTTCCTGCGCGACTACAGCCGCTATCAGAAGTATTTCCAGATATGCTTCTCCTGCCAGGGCTCAAATCGCTATATCCGCCTTGAAAAGGCCTATGGTTACGAACACGGAAGCAAAAACAGGCTGAGCGACAAAACAAACCGGAAACTCTTCTGCGAGATGGATGAGGAGGATCTCTATACCATCCCCATTATCGGCCGCGCCACCATCCTGCCGGATGACAACCTCTTCAATACCAGGAGCTATCCCGATTTTATCGAGGCGATGAAACTGCAGTATCCCGACCTGGCTGGAAATACTGAATTCCTGGCCGATCTGAAGAAATTCATGCATACCGCTCCGCGCCTGCCTTCGGCAAACAAGGAGTTTATACCGGTGTCGCCGATCCATTTCACCCCTGACCAATCCAGGGAGGAGATCATCGCCCTTCTTGCGACGCTGCGTCAACCGGGTACCAGCCATGCCTCGCTGGTTGCCGACCTTGCCTTTTATGCCGGTCGGTTTATGGATGTATGCGACTGGAAACCCTTCTTCAAGGCGGCCTTTGAACGGAATCCGGTTTCTGTCGAGATGTTCCGCGACATGGAACTGCCGGTCATCTATGAACAGATGAACGGCTGGCCAGGCGAGTCGATTTACGACAGCAACCGGCTTGCCCTTCCCGATGAGGTTGTCAATTACCAGTGCGGCGATGGGATCGAAAAGGCCATTGCCCTGGTAAATATTGCAAAAGCCCGGCATATGGATGCAACGATCGAACAGCATCCGGGACAAGTAATCGTTAAAGCAGGGGGAAATAAATTCGGATTTGCCACCTCAAAAAAGCTGGTGATCCCCGGTATTGGATGATTGTTTTAGGGGAGGGTCGCCTTGTGTTAACTTTAACCGCCCCAAAACCTGATTGTTTAATCATTGGGACCAATCAACTTCCCCCTGTTGTGTCTTCCTAATGTGTCCTATGTGCCTACGGTGGCTGATTTCCCTGACAATTTGCATCTTCGTCAGAAATACAGTAACTTTATCGAAACATTTCCAACATGAAAAAGGCGCTGTTCATCCTGTTCCTGTGTTGTATTGTTTCGGGAGTGCACAGCCAGACCTATCACCCGCTTGTTCAGCCGGGAAAGATCTGGAGCACAAAGTACATCATCGAACAAGTCTGGATCTATTCGGATTATAAGAAGTTCGAGGGCGACACCTCCTTCAGCGGCAATACCTGGATGAAGATATGGACCACCCGGAACAGTGCCATGACCGGGTGGACTGTGACAGGTTACATCCGTGAAACCGCCTCCGGCCGGGTATTCTACAAGTCCGGCCCGACCTTTGCCGAACATCTGATCTACGATTTTTCGCTGCAGTCAGGCGATACAGCGACCTTCTGGGGTGACCCGTATACCCAATACCGGCTCGACTCCATTACCCAGACCACCCTGCTTACGGGTGAGACCCGGCGCAAATTCAACTGGTCGCCCATAGGGTCCAATTGTATCGATCACTGGATTGAAGGGGCCGGCAGCCTCCTGGGGGTGCTTGAACCAGCCTCCTGCATGTGGGTGGGAGGCACCTCCGAGTTGCTTTGCTTTACCGAGAACGACACACTGAAATATTTCAACCCTGGATATTCATCCTGTTATATCTCCACAGGAATCGAACCACCTCACAGCAGCAGCAAATTCACCATTTTCCAGGATCCCTTCACGAAAAAGCTGGTGATCAGCGCTGATGGAAATTATACCTGTGGGCTTACCCTCGACATAGTTGATCTTTATGGGCATATCCTCTTCACCGGACCCGTCCAGTCCGGCAGGACAGAGATGGAAATGGCCGGAACCAGTTATTGTAGCGGACTCTTCCTGGTCTGTATCCGGTCGGGGAATATGGCGCTTTATCATGGAAAAATCATCCTTAAGATGGAATAAGGAGCCGGGATGACCGGAAATTTTGCAATTTTCCTACCTTTGTGGCCCTAAATCAAAATTGTTATGGCCACCAACGATGACCTCTTCAAAAAAATAATTGCCCACGCCAAGGAATACGGCTTTGTATTCCCATCCAGTGAGATCTACGACGGACTGAGTGCAGTCTACGACTACGGCCCCTTTGGCGTTGAACTCAAGAACAATATCAAGGAATTCTGGTGGAAATCGATGACCCAGTTCCACGAGAACATCGTTGGACTCGACTGTGCCATCTTTATGCATCCCACCGTGTGGAAAGCTTCGGGCCATGTGGATGCCTTCAGCGACCCGATGATCGACAACAAAGATTCGAAAAAGCGGTATCGGGCCGATGTGCTTGTTGAGGATCATCTGCAAAAGATCGAAGACAAAATACAAAAAGAGGTTGAAAAGGCCCGCAGCCGTTTCGGCGAGACCTTCGACGAGAAGATGTACCGCGAGACCAACCCGCGCGTTAAGGAATACCAGGACAAGATCGATGCCATCAAGAGCCGTTTCTATACTTCGCTGGGCAAAGACGACCTGGCCGACATCAAACTGCTGATCGAGGAGACCGGTATCGTGTGTCCCGTAAGTGGAACCAAGAACTGGACCGATGTCAGGCAGTTTAACCTGATGTTCTCGACCCAGATGGGATCGGTGAACGATGATACCTCCGTTGTTTACCTCCGTCCCGAAACGGCGCAGGGTATCTTCGTGAACTTCCTCAATGTTCAGAAATCGGCACGCATGAAGATCCCCTTTGGCATTGCCCAGATCGGCAAGGCCTTCCGCAACGAGATCGTGGCCAGGCAGTTCCTTTTCCGCATGCGCGAGTTCGAACAGATGGAAATGCAGTATTTTGTCAAACCCGGCGAAGAACTCAAATGGTATGAATACTGGAAGGAAGAGCGTATGAAATGGCATCTTTCCCTTGGACTGCCCGCCTCGAAATACCGCTATCACAATCACGAAAAACTGGCCCATTATGCCAATGCCGCAGCCGACATCGAATTCGAATTCCCCATCGGCTTCAAGGAACTTGAGGGAATCCACAGCCGTACCGATTTTGACCTGAGCGCCCACCAGAAGTTCTCGGGCCGCAAGATCCAGTACTTCGATTCCGAAACCAACGAAAGCTATGTGCCCTATGTCGTCGAAACCTCCATAGGTCTCGACCGTACCTTCCTGGCCATCCTGAGCCACGCCTACCGTGAAGAAAAGCTGGAAGATGGCAGCGACCGCGTCGTGCTGGGTATCCCGGCGAAACTCGCCCCCATCAAACTGGCGGTGCTGCCTTTGACCAAAAAGGATGGGCTGGCCGAAAAGGCCCGCGAGATCATGGATGTGGTGAAGAACGACTACCGTTGCTATTATGAGGAAAAGGATACCATCGGCCGTCGTTACCGCCGGATGGATGCCCTTGGCACCCCCTTCTGCATCACCATCGACCACCAGACCCTCCAGGACAACTCCGTAACCATCCGCGACCGCGACACCATGCTGCAGGAGAGGATCCCGGCAGAGGCCATTTCGGCGATCGTGAAGGCAAAAATGTAACAAGACTGCCTCCAGCATTCGTTTTTATTTCAATATGGAACAGGGGACCATCCGGCAAAGTATGAAAGGAGCATGGCATATGCTGCGGGGCTTCCTGCTCGTGGCAGGAGCCATTGCCGTTGTTGCCGTTATCCTCGCCTTCACCACCGCCCCCTTTTGGATCTGGTATAAAATGGGTGTGAAAACCGCCGGCATCAACCGTCCTCCCGACTATATCGTGGTGCTTGGGGGAGGTGGGATGCCCAGTGAATCGGGGCTCATGCGGTGCTGGTATGGCGCAAAGGCCGCCAGGCGTTTCAACAGGGCGGCCGTCATCGTCTCCCTTCCGGGCGAAGCCGGTGACAGCCTTAGTTCGGTGAACCTGATGAAAAAGGAGCTTGCAAT
This sequence comes from uncultured Bacteroidales bacterium, assembly GCA_903928285.1. Taxonomy (GTDB): domain Bacteria; phylum Bacteroidota; class Bacteroidia; order Bacteroidales; family FEN-979; genus CAIVAT01. The sequence continues at coordinate 1,914 of CAIYQH010000219.1, read as the reverse complement.
TCGCGGGGTTGCGCCGGAACGTATACTGCTGGAGGATTCAGGGACCAACACCCGCGCCGAAGCCATCCAGGTGCTGAAACTGATAAACAGGCAGGACCTGAAGTCAGGCAACACAGGCCTTCAAGGGAACCATGGAAACCGCGTGAACCTGTTGATTGTCACTTCGCCCGAGCACCTGCTGCGTGCCGTGCTGACCTTTAAAAAGGCAGGATTTCTTAAAGTTGACGGGTTGCCTGCCTTTGAAAAGACAATCGAATGTGACCTTACCTTTACCAGGAAAAAGACCGGCGGCCGTAAATGGATGCCCGATGTCGGCAATAACATCACAGTGAGGTATGAGTTCTGGCGACAGATGAATTATGAGTTCCTGGCTCTGCGGGAATATGTCGCACTGCTCTATTATAAACTGCAGGGCTGGGCTTAGGGGATCAACGCTTCGATCATAGGGCACGCGTTATGTGCCGAATCACAAGTTCACTTTTTATTAAAAAAATTCATCGTCCTTTCCGTTCCGATCAGTACAAAGCTCTTGATCAGTTCCACGGTGGTTTCGATACGGGGGATGAGGGCTTTGGACTCCTCAGCGGTCCAGCGACCCAAAACATAATCGACCTGGTATCCCTTGGCAAAGTCGTTGCCGATTCCGATGCGCAGTCTTGCAAACTCACTGGTTTCAATGGTTTCGATAATGCTGATCAGTCCGTTGTGACCTCCGTCGCTCCCCTTTGATTTCAAACGGAGTGCACCCAGCGGCAGGGCCAGGTCATCCACGATCACCAGTACATTTTCCCTGGGAATATCTTCCTTTTGCATCCAGTAGCGCACCGCCTTCCCGCTCAGGTTCATATAGGTTGTTGGCTTAATGGCCACCAGTGTCCTTCCCTTCAGCGACATCCTGGCTACCGACGCCAGCCGCCCTACCCCGAAGGTGGTTTTAAAGTTCTGTGCCAGGGCATCCACTGCAATAAACCCGATATTGTGCCGCGTATCGGCATATTCGTCGCCAATATTCCCCAAACCGACAATGAGGTACTTCATACTATAAAAGATATAGGTAAAAAGAAGAAACCACTCAACAAAAATCTATATTAATCATTCCATCATTATTTGCATTCCTGCATTATCTGCATTGCCTGCATTGCCTGCATTGCCTGCATTGCCTGCATTGCCTGCATTGTCTGCATTGCCTGCATTGTCTGCATTGCCTGCATTGCCTGAATTGCCTGCATTCAAACAAAGAAGGTGTAAAGTTACTCACTCTACACCTTCCCTGCAAAAAATCGATACTGTATGTTTACTTCTTGGGGGCTTCAGTCTTTTTCGTGCCTGCGGCAGGTGCGGCGGCAGGTGCGGCAGCAGGTGCGGCGGCGGCGCCTTCAGCGCCCGGGCCGGTTTCTTCAACCACGGCGCGTGCGGTGCGTACACCCACGATCACGTTGCTGGCGGGATCGAGGAAGATGACATTGTCGAGTTTCATGTCGGAAACCTTCACCGAGTCACCGATCTCGAGTCCGTCGATCGAAACAGTGATATCATCGGGCAGATCCTGAACCAGGGCCTTGATGATCAGTTTGCGCATCTTCTTGATCAGTTTGCCGCCGCGCAGAACGCCAGGGGCAGTGCCAATAACTTTAATGGGAACGCCGATGATGACTGGTTTTTCAGCAAGGATCTCCATGAAATCGACATGTAGCATCCGGTCTGTGACCGGGTGATATTGTACATCCTGTATGATCGTACTGACTGTTTTGCCGCCGATGTTCAGTTTGAAGATATGGGCAACAGGTGTGTGCATGATCTTGGCCAGCACCTTTTCTTCTGCCACAAAGTGGATCTGTTCTTTTCCGCCATACACCACGCAGGGAACCTTAAATTCCTTGCGATGCATTTTGGCATCTTTTTTCCCTACGTTCT
>CAIYQH010000218.1 GCA_903928285.1 uncultured Bacteroidales bacterium | reverse complement strand
AGCCCAGGCTCATCGTGAAAAAGGCGAAGAACAACACCTTCCGGTAACCGAACCTGTCGCCAATGGCTCCCGACAGGATCGGCAGGAAATAGAGCAGCGGTGTGATGGTGCTTTTGATCACCCCCACACTCTCCTTGGAGAAACCCAACCCCCCTTCGCTTTTCGATAAAACCAGGTATACCGAAAGAACCGACATCACCCCGTAATAGGAGCCGCGTTCGAAAAATTCCATCGAAATGGCGGTCCAGAAACTTTTCGGAAAGGAGGAGTTGGGGGTCGCGGAAGGCGCGGTGTTCATTTTCATATTCGGATGGATGAGCTGCGAAAATACCGAAAAAATTCTTTGTAATTTTGGGTCGGGTAAGTGTGGTGCCCGGTCGTTGGATTTTTCACCACATTAGGCACATTAGGGCACAGTAGTTTTATGAAAAGTGACTGTTTGATGTTCAAAAACCGGATCAAAATATAACCACAATGACACAATGAAGGCACAATGATACAATGAGTTACAATGTTCACAAAGAATTTCATTGTGAACATTGTGTAAATCATTGTGAACATTGTGGCTAAATAAAATGCATTGAATGCAGGAACAGGCTTCTGGTGAATAATAACAAAACAGAAAACCGGCTTCAGCCATTTTCTGCAGAAACCGCTTATGACTCATCTGATAATGAATATTCCTAAAAAAATGTAAATGATCGGAATACCCAGGATAATAAAACAATTTAAGATTGAAGGGCAGTTTGAATCGGCCTCGCCCATCGGTTCGGGCCACATCAACGATTCGTGGCTGGTCACCACCACCCCGGCAGGGGCCCCCGATTATGTGCTGCAACGGATCAACCATCACATCTTCACCAATGTCCCCGCGCTGACCGACAATATCCTCCGGGTTACCCGTCACCTCAGGCAGCGCCTCCTTTGCCGCGATGATTCGCTCTCGTGGTTCCGGGTCATCCAGCTCATCGCCACCCGTGGCGGCAACCATTTTTTCCGCGATCCTGACGGGAATTACTGGCGCCTGTACGACCATGTGCGTGACACCACCAGCTACGATGTGGTCGGGAGTCCCGCCATGGCCAGCGAAGCCGGCAAGGCCTTCGGGCTCTTTCAATACCTGTCGTCGGATATCGAAGCCTCCTCCCTGTTCGAGATCCTTCCCGATTTTCATCATATTGCTGTTAGGTTGCAGACCTTTCGCGACACGGTTCATCGCGACCCTGCCGGCAGGGTGGCCGGCGCCCAAAGTGAAATCGCCTTCGCCGAATCGCGCGTGGAGGAGATGCATACCATCCTGCACCTGGGTGAACAGGGAAAGATCCCGCTACGCGTTACCCATAACGACACCAAATTCAACAATGTGCTGTTTAACCGCGATCAGCAGGCTATATCAGTGGTCGACCTCGACACGGTGATGCCCGGCTACCTGCTTTATGATTTTGGCGATGCCATCCGTACAGGCGCCAATACCGGCGACGAGGACGAGGCTGACCTTACAAAGGTAAACATCGACCTTGCCCTTTTTGAAGCCTATGCGCGCGGGTACCTGGGGGTTGTCGGGAAATCGCTCTGGCCTGCCGAAACCGCCCACCTCGCCTTTTCAGCCAAATATATGACCTATCTGATCGGGTTGCGGTTCCTGACCGACCACCTCAACGGCGACCACTATTTCAAAACCGGCTTCCCCGGGCATAACCTGCAGCGGGCAAGAGCTCAGTTCAAACTGCTGCAAAGCATGGAGGAACATTTTGGGGAGATGGAAAACATCATCCTGGCCTTTGATTCCAATTAACCAAATCTGCCATGATCCTGATTGCCTGACCTGTTCTGTTTTGCTTTTGTGCACCGATACGAAAAATGTCATCCTATTCTGACTAATGTGTCCTATTGTGCCTGCTGTGGTGAAAACAATTACTTTTTTCCCGTATTTTGCATACTCATCATTAACCACCTCAACTATGCACCGTTTTCTTTCCATCTGCCTGCTGATGCTGATCCCGCTTGCTTTCCAGGCAAACACCCCCGCCGTTTCTACAGCAAACTCCATCGTTCCAAAACCCATATCAGTCAAGGTAAAAACCGGCACCTTTACCATCAATGACCAAACCTCACTGGTGATATCCCAGGGGAATAAAGAGATGCAGCGGATTGCCCGTTTTTTTGCCGACCAGCTCCATCTTGCAGGCGGTCCCGACCTCAAGGTCGTCGAGGCAACAGGTGCAGAAAAAAGTTCCAATGTGATTCTTTTATCCATTGGCACCGGGAAGACTGATGCTCCCTCAGAAGGTTACCGGCTGAAGGTAAGTCCACACCAGGTAAAGATTACCGCAGAAAGCGGCGCCGGCCTGTTTTACGGTATCCAGTCGCTGCTGCAGCTGATGCCTGCCGAGGTGTATAAACCGGCATCCTCCGGCACGGTAAAGAGCTGGAGCATCTCCTGTGTCGAGATCAGCGACCATCCCCGTTATCCCTACCGCGGCATGCACCTCGATGTTTCCCGCCATTTTTTCCCCGCCAGCTTTGTCAAACGCTATATCGACCTGATCGCGATGTACAAGATGAACCGGTTTCACTGGCACCTAACCGACGATAACGGCTGGCGTATCGAGATCAAAAAATACCCGAAACTGATGCAAACCGCCGCCTGGCATGTGGATCACGAGGATCTGCCCTGGAATGAGCGGCCGGCCGGTCAGACAGGCGAAAAGGCCAACTACGGGGGTTATTATACCCAGGATGAGGTTCGCGACATCGTGCAATATGCCGCCGACCGCTATATCACCATCATCCCTGAAATTGAAATGCCGGCCCATTCGGTCGAGGTGCTGGCCGCCTATCCGCAGTTTTCCTGCACCGGCGGGCCTTTCAAGGTTCCTACCGGCAGCTACTGGCCCAACCTCGACATCCTGTGTGCCGGCAACGATTCGGTTTTCACCTTTATGGAGGATGTGCTAACCGAGGTGATCGCCCTCTTCCCGTCGCAGTATATCCACATTGGCGGGGATGAAGCCGACAAGACCAACTGGAAAAGCTGCCCCCGATGCCAGGCCCGGATCAAGGCCGAAGGGCTGAAGGACGAAAAGGAACTGCAGAGCTATTTCATCAAACGCATCGAGAAGTTCATCGTTTCGAAAAACCGTAAGATCATCGGCTGGGACGAAATCCTGGAGGGCGGACTGGCGCCGGAGGCCACCGTGATGTCGTGGCGCGGCGTTGAGGGAGGTATTGCCGCCGCACGAATGGGACACGATGCCATCATGACCCCGGGCTCATACTGTTATTTCGACCATTACCAGGCCGATCCCGCCTCCGAACCCAAAGCCATCGGGGGTTTCACCACGCTGAAAAAGGTCTACTCCTACGAACCCACCCCCGGCGAACTGACCAAAGAGGAGGCCCGCCATATCCTCGGCGCCCAGGGCAACCTGTGGACCGAGTTCATCCAGACCCCAGCCCATGCTGAATATATGGCCGTTCCCAGGATGATCGCCCTTTCGGAGGTGGTATGGTCGCCGAAGAGTTCAAGAAACTGGCTCGATTTCCGTCACAGGATGAAGGAGCAGTTCAGGCGGCTGAAGTTTATGAATGTCAACTACAGTAAGGGCTCCTTCAGGGTGGCCGTCAATACCGCGGTCGATAGGAAAGAGAAGATGATCAAGCTGGTGCTTGACTCGGAACAACCTGATGTGCCGTTGCACTATACCCTCGACGGGAATGATGTTAAAACCGGCTCCCCCCTTTACACCGCTCCCGTGAACATCACTAAAAACGGGATTGTCAAGGCCGGACTGTTCCCTGACGGCCAGCTGCAGGAAAAAGGTGTGGAGACGCCGCTCATCTACCACCTGGCCATCGGCAAGAGTGTCAGCTATGCCTCCCCCTTTTCATACCGCTACCCGGCCGCCGGCGAAAGCGCCCTTACCGATGGCCTGCGCGCCACCATCGACCACCAGGATGGCCTCTGGCAGGGATTCCTGGGAAACGACCTCGACGTGGTCATCGACCTGGGGGAAGAGATCCTGGTGAATTCGGTGCAGATGAACTTCCTGCAAAACCAGAAGAGCTGGATCTTTCTTCCCACGGTGGTTGAATACTCCCTGTCGTCGGATGGAAAAAAATATCATTCCTTCAACGAGGTGCCCAACACCATCTCGCCAAAGATCGACCAGGTCTTTATGCAGCCCTTCAACTTCCAGTTCATGACCAGGACCAGGGCCCGCTACGTGCACGTTAAGGCCAAAAACCCCGGCAAATGCCCCGCCTGGCATGAAGGGGCCGGCGAACCCTGCTGGATCTTCACCGATGAGATCGTGGTCTTTTAAACATCAATAGAGGGTTGACAGCCAGAAACACACAATACGGCGACGTCAGGGAGGATAAGACAACTGAACAGATCGACGCCATGTTAAAGGTACAGAAGAGGCTGTTGGGAAATATCCGCATTACAACGCCCGAAGTAAAAATTATACCGTCATGATATCCTTCTCCTTGATATCGAACAATTTGTCGACTTTGGAAATATATTCATCGGTAAGCTTCTGAATATCAAGTTCCAGCCGTTCAACTTCATCCTCCGGAACCCCGTCTTTTTTAAGTTTTTTGGCAGTTTCATTGGCAATTCGGCGGATATTGCGGATGCTGACCTTGCCGTTTTCGGCCTCGGCCTTGGCCTTTTTCACCAGGTCGCGCCGGCGCTCCTCCGTCAGCGGGGGAACAACGATACGCAGGATCTCCCCCTCGTTCTTGGGGTTAAATCCCAGGTTCGCTGCCTGGATTGCCTTATCGATAAGCCCCAGCACGCTTTTATCCCATGGTTGAACGATGATCTGGCGGCCATCAGGGGTGCTGATATTGGCGGTCTGATCAATCGGGGTACTTACCCCGTAGTAATCAATCCTGACCCCATCCAGCATCTGGGCACTTGCTTTTCCGGCACGGAGCTTCTGAAACTCCTTTTCAAGGTGCTGGATGGCAAGGTTCATCCCTTCATTGGCTTCATCCAGCGTAAATTCTATCTCATCATTCATATATGGGAAAAATTAAAGTTATCAATGCAGGCAATGCAAACAATGCAGGCAATGCAAACAATGCAGGCAATGCAGGCAATGCAACCAATGCAAACAATGCAAACAATGTATAAAACGAATCCGTAATGCCTGAAAAATAATGAACTGTTAATATTTGGAGTGTCAAAATTAAAAATAAAAATTACAATTCCGAATCAAATAAAATGCTGCTTTCAAAGGGACCTATTCAACATTTAGGATTTTCCGTTATTTCAATTATTGTCATTCAACTTTTTGAACATTTTTCCCTTGAATATTGTCAGTGAGAAAGTAATTTTTCGTGTTACGAGGAATTAATATAAATATCATTGGCAAATTGCACGAACCATTATTTTGGCATTTCAGGCATTCATCCCCCGCTCCATCAACACTTTTCCTTCATTGTCGATATTCCTGCATTGCCTGCATTGCCTGCATTGTTTGCATTGTTTGCATTCAGCAAACAATCGTCCCGATCGCTTCCCCCCTGATAAGTCTTAGCAGGTTCCCCGGTGTATTCATATCAAAAACAATGATGGGCATATGGTTTTCACGGCAAAGGGTAAAGGCGGTCAGGTCCATGATCTTCAGCCCCTTTTCGTATGCTTCACCGAACGAGAGGGTGTCATACTTTGCGGCAGAAGGATCTTTTTCAGGATCGGCGGTGTAAACACCATCCACACGGGTGCCCTTAAGGATGGCATCGGCCCCGATCTCGATGGCGCGAAGGGCCGAGGCGCTGTCGGTCGTAAAATAGGGGTTCCCGGTACCTCCGGCAATCACCACCACATGGCCCTGGTCCAGGTGACTGACCGCTTTCCGCCGGCTCATGGCATCACAGATGGGATCAATGGCCAGCCCGGACAAAAGCTTCACTTTAACGCCAAGTTTTTCAAGCGCCGCCTGGATTGCCATGCTGTTGATCACGGTGGCCAGCATGCCCATATAGTCGCCCTGAACCCGGTCCATCCCTTCGCTGGTACCAGCGAGTCCCCTGTAGATATTCCCGCCACCGATCACGATAGCAACCTGTACTCCCTCCTCCACCACCGACTTCACTTCTTCAGCATATTCGGCCAGTCTCCGGGGATCAATTCCATAACCCTGCGACCCTTCCAGCGCTTCGCCGGACAGTTTTAATAGAACACGTTTCAGCTTCATCTGTTCATTTTTAAAGGGAATGTTGTATGTTATTCGCCTGTTCCGTGACAGTTTTTATATTTCTTGCCACTGCCGCATGGACAGGGGTCGTTACGCCCAACCTTCTTCTCAACCTTCACCGGTTGGACGTGTACCGGCTCCTGGGTTTTCGAATTTGACTGCGACAGCATATCGGAGCGCTCTTCCTTCATACGGGCGCGATCCATCTTGCGGGGCGCCTGGGCCTCTTTTACATTATCAACCTGGATGGGCACATCGGCTTTGATCAGGAACGACGTGATCTCCTTGTTGGTACGCTGCACCATGCTCTTAAACAGTTCAAACGACTCAAACTTATAGATGAGCAACGGATCCTTTTGTTCGTAGGCAGCATTCTGAACCGATTGTTTCAGGTCGTCCATTTCACGCAGGTGCTCTTTCCAGGCATTGTCGATCATCCCCAGGACGATCCCCTTTTCGATACTCAGCACAACCTCCTTGCCCTTGTCTTCGTAAGCTTTCTTCAGGTTTGCCACTGCCTGCATCGTCTTCAGTCCGTCGGTAACGGGAATGGCGATATTCTCATAACGCGTGTCATTTTCAAACACATCCTTGATGACAGGATAGGTTTTTCGTGAAATGTGCTCACATTTTGATTTATACCGCTTATAGATGTAGCCATAAAGCCGCTCGACCAGGTCGTCGTTATTCAGCGTTCCGAAGTCTGCCTGTGAAATGGGTGAATCGGCCGCAAACTCCTTCATCAGGTCGAGGTTGAAATCGGTGTAGTTGCGGGTATCCTGGGCGTCAAGGACGATGGTTTCACAAACGTCATAGATCATGTTGGAGATGTCGACGGCCAGGCGGTCGCCAAAGAGGGCATGATGCCTTTTTTTGTAGATGGCCTCCCGCTGGATGTTCATCACGTCATCGTATTCGAGCAGCTTTTTACGGGTGCCGAAGTTGTTCTCTTCCACTTTTTTCTGGGCCCGTTCGATGGAGTTGGTGATCATCGAGTGCTGGATGACCTCGCCATCTTTGATGCCCATCCGGTCCATAATTTTGGCAATCCGGTCGGAGCCGAACATGCGCATCAGGTCATCCTCGAGGGATACGAAGAATTGCGAACTGCCAGGGTCGCCCTGCCTGCCTGCACGACCGCGCAGCTGGCGGTCGACGCGCCGCGATTCATGTCGCTCGGTGCCGATAATGGCCAGACCGCCTGCCTGTTTCACGCCGGGTCCGAGCTTGATGTCGGTGCCTCGACCTGCCATGTTGGTGGCAATGGTCACGGTGCCGGCCCGGCCAGCCTCGGCGACGATATCGGCCTCACGTGCATGCAGTTTGGCATTCAGTACGTTGTGGGGGATATTTTTGCGTTTGAGCATCCTGCTCAGCAATTCGGAAGTTTCAACGGAGGTCGTACCAACGAGACTGGGGCGCCCCTCCTTGACGAGCCGTTCGATTTCGTCGATAACCGCATTGAACTTTTCGCGTTTGGTCTTATAGACCAGGTCTTCACGATCGTCGCGGACGATCTTCTTGTTTGTGGGGATCACCACTACATCGAGCTTGTAGATATCCCACAACTCGCCGGCTTCCGTTTCGGCAGTACCGGTCATACCGGCCAGCTTCTTGTACATCCTGAAATAATTCTGCAGGGTGACCGTGGCATAGGTCTGCGTGGCGGCCTCGATTTTTACATTTTCCTTGGCTTCAATGGCCTGGTGCAACCCGTCGGAATAGCGGCGCCCTTCGAGGATACGACCGGTCTGCTCATCCACGATTTTCACCTTGTTATCCATCACCACATATTCGACATCTTTTTCAAAGAGGGCATATGCCTTGATGAGCTGGTTTACTGTATGGACGCGTTCTGTTTTGATGGAGTAGTCGAGCATCAGGGCGTCTTTCTTCTCAATCTTCTCCTCTTCTGAAAGCGGCTGACGCTCGAGATCGGCAATCACCGAACCGATATCGGGCAGGATATAAAAGGTAGGGTCTTCATAAGATTGGGTCAACAGGTCGATCCCCTGGTCGCGCAATTCAATGGTGTTGTTTTTTTCATCGATGACAAAGTAGAGTGCATCGTCGATGATATGCATGTTTTTAGCCTGTTCGGCAAGATAGAAGTTTTCGGTCTTCAGCATCAGTGCCTTCATGCCGGGTTCGCTGAGGAATTTGATCAGGGCCTTGTTCTTGGGTAGTCCGTGATGTGCTCGCAGCAGCTGCTCGCCGGCTTTTTTCAGGTTTTCATCATTTTTTGGATCTTCCGAGAGCGCCTTTGCCTCTGAAAGGAGCTTGGTAACCAGCGTCCGCTGGGCGTTGTACAACTTGGTAACATTGGGCTTCAGATCATCGAACAGCTGGTTTTCACCTTTTGGCGTGGGACCGGAGATGATCAGGGGGGTTCGGGCATCATCGATCAGCACGGAGTCAACCTCATCCACGATGGCATAGTTATGCGGGCGCTGCACAAGTTCCTCGGGATTGCTTGTCATGTTGTCGCGCAGGTAGTCAAAACCAAATTCGTTGTTTGTGCCATAGGTGATATCGGCCAGGTAGGCATCCCTTCTCGCCTGTGAATTGGGCTCGTGACGGTCGATGCAGTCGACCTTCAGACCATGGAATTCGAACAGTGGCCCCATCCATTCAGAGTCACGCTTGGCGAGATAGTCGTTGACGGTGACAATATGCACCCCTTTGCCCGGGAGGGCATTGAGAAACATAGGCAGCGTGGCGACCAGCGTTTTTCCTTCACCCGTGGCCATTTCGGCGATCTTCCCGTCGTGCAGCACCACCCCGCCGATCAGCTGGCAGTCGTAGTGAACCATATCCCACGTGATCATGTTGCCGCCCGCGGTCCAGCTGTTGCGGAACCGTGCAATATCGCCGTCGATCTCGACACTCGCCTTTCTGGCAGCCAGGTCGCGGTCGTTCTGCGTTGCGGTTACTTCAACATATTCATTTTCAAAGAACCGCCTGGCAGTATCCTTCATTACCGCGAAGGCCTCCGGCAGAATCTCATGCAGTGCCTCCTGGGTCAACTCATATGATTCCTTCTCAAGTTTGTCGAGCACAGCATAAAGGTTTTCCTTCTCGTCAATCTCGATATCATCGGAGTTGAGTTGTTCCTTTAGGGTCTCGATCTCCTGTTCTTTCGCCGCGATATGCTCCGTGATCCGGTGTTTGAAGGCAATCGTGCGTGCACGAAGCTCATCGTTCGAAATGGTTTTAATCTCTTCCCAGGCTTCCAGGGCTTTGTCAACCAACGGGTTGATACTCTTGATATCCCGCTGGGATTTGTTCCCCAGCATCTTCTTGAAAAAATCTAACATATCTTCTGGTTGATTACTGCAATATTTTCTGCAAATCGGCTTCCAATCCGCTGCTCGGTTGTCCGGCCGGGTATTTATATATTTTCCCCTCTTTATCGATCAATACAAACAGGGGATAGCTCCTGACATCATAATCCTTCAGCACCTCCGGGTGTTCCCCCGTATTCAGGAAGGTCCATACATAGTCCTTTTTCAGGTTGATGAAGCGGACCATTTTACTGAAATACTTGTCGGCAGAGATACTGACAAAATGTATGCCATCTTTATATTTGTCATAAAGAGGCCTTATCAGGTCCATTTCCGAAAGACAACCTTCGCAATAGGTGGTCCAGAAACAGATTAAAACAGGTTTTCCCTGCAGGCTTTTCAGCGTTACCTCTTTCTGATCTCTGTCAGGAAGGGCGAAGCCTGGCGCCGGGGTTCCCGGTTTCAGATTGGTAAGAAATCGGATCAGATCTTCGGCCAGCACCCTGTTCTCAAAAAATCTCGATTTTGTTTTCGCCGAAGTCAGCACCGCCACAATATCATCCTGGCTGAAACCAGGGCTATTGTAAAACTCCATCATCCCTTTCAGCATCACCATTTCGCGAACCTGGTCATTCTTCAGCAGGGTGTCGGTCTCCATGAACTTCATCATGGCGGTATAGGGGTCGGGCCCCTTGATGATCGTTTTGCAATCGGTCTTGTGCAGGGTCAGCGAGGTAACGGTGATATATTTTGTGAAAAAGCTGTTAAAAAAATCCATGTACTCCAGGTTATTGAACTGGACCGGTTTATCATTGAAATAGTTACGGATAAGCAGCGATTTGCTGTAATACTGTGTCATTTGCTCCAGTGCAGCGAGTTTATAGGCGATATGACCGGCAAAATATTCATTTTCGATGGGGCTGAAATGCTGGATCAGCTGCAACCGGAAGGTATCGAGCAGCTGCCTGTTTCGGGTGCGGTACAACTGGTTAAAGTGGTCCATCAGGAAAGCGCTGTAGATGGCGTTGAAGGAGTTGATTGAATTGTTTAATTCCGAAGCGGTTGAATCACCCAGCAAAACCGACATGTTCT
>CAIYQH010000217.1 GCA_903928285.1 uncultured Bacteroidales bacterium | reverse complement strand
GATATTGCAGTTCGTTTGACGGCAAGAATAGTTGGTATCATCGTTAGCACCAGAATACAAAGTGCTATAGCAATAACTATCAGGGCAATCTCAGTAATTATCATTGTTCATCTCCAGCTAAGTTGTAATCGAATGTTCATGTAGTAAGTATAAAGCAATTCCTGAAAAATGCAATGACATATGGTGATTTTCAGTGCTGACGCACGACAAAATAACTACTCCGTAGTATAAAACATCTGTCATCCTGAATAAAATGAAGGATCTGCTGTTGACTTTGATCGTTATGAAGGCAAAAAGCAGATCCTTCGTACATCAGGATGACACCTTTTCTAGTGACAAAGTTTTTTAAACACTGTGCAAACACCCTGTTTACTGGGCTTTAAGGATAAGTCAAAAGAGCAAAAGGTCCAGATGCGACGACTCGAAGAGCGTTGTTTGCTGAACTTGCAAAACATGCTAACTTCCGGAGCTGAGTAGATTTCAGTTTTATAAACAGCACCACATTAGTATTAAGATAGCATGCTGGTTCAGGGGGCTATGTTTGTTGAACCTTAGAGGTGACTTTTTAAACGGAGTATGCTAAAGGCATAAAAATTTTGGGAGCGCTGAAGAGTCGGAATCGGAAATAGGCAAATTGTTTCACGTGGAACATTTAAATAATTAATGAGCAGATACGATATAATTGTTGTAGGAGCAGGTCACGCAGGATGTGAAGCAGCGGCGGCAGCAGCCAATCTTGGATCAAAGGTGTTGCTGATCACCATGAATATGATGAACATGGCTCAGATGTCGTGTAATCCTTCGATGGGGGGTATTGCCAAAGGACAAATTGTGCGTGAAATCGATGCGCTGGGAGGATATTCAGGGATTGTTACCGACAGGACCATGATTCAGTTCAGGATGTTAAACCGGTCAAAAGGGCCTGCTATGTGGAGTCCGAGGGCGCAAAACGACAGGTTTTTGTTTTCTCTGGAATGGAGAAAGCTGCTGGAATCAACCCGGAAAATTGATTTTTGGCAGGATTCTGTGATCAGGATCATAGTAAAAGCTGGGAAAATTGCAGGTGTGGAAACAGGACTGGGTATGGTATTTAAATGCAAAGCCCTGGTTCTTGCCAATGGTACGTTCCTGAATGGGATTATTCATATTGGTGAAAAACACTTTTCAGGAGGCAGGATAGGAGAGGGAGCTGCCAGAAATTTAACGGAGCAACTGGTCGATTTCGGTTTTCAAGCCAGCAGAATGAAGACTGGCACACCTGCCCGGGTAGATGGAAGATCGCTCGATTTTAGCAAGATGACGGAACAACCAGGAGATGAAAAACCCGGCAAATTCTCCTATACAGATACACCCGTTTTGACCAATCAACGGAGTTGCTTTCTCACCTATACAAGTGTTGAAGTGCATGATATTCTTCGCACAGGATTCGATAAATCTCCCATGTTTTCAGGAAGGATCCAGGGAAAGGGACCGAGATATTGTCCCTCCATTGAGGATAAAATTGATCGGTTTGCGACAAAGGACCGTCACCAGTTGTTTATTGAACCGGAGGGATGGGATACGGTTGAGTATTACGTAAACGGATTTTCTTCGTCGTTACCTGAAGATATTCAGTTTAAAGCCCTGAGAAAGGTGAAGGGATTTGAAAAGGCAAAGTTTTTCAGGCCTGGATATGCTATCGAATATGATTATTTTCCACCTGACCAGCTAAAATTCACGCTTGAAACCAGAATTGTGGATGGACTTTATTTTGCAGGACAGATCAACGGTACTACGGGTTATGAGGAGGCTGCAGCCCAGGGTTTGATGGCAGGTATCAATGCGCACCAGAAGATTAAGGGGAAGGCTGATTTCATTCTGAAACGGTCAGATGCTTATATCGGAGTTCTGATCGACGACCTTATCACAAAAGGTACGGAAGAACCCTACCGGATGTTTACCTCCAGAGCTGAATTCAGGATACTGTTGCGGCAGGACAATGCCGACCAGCGGCTAACCGGTTTGTCAAACCAGATAGGCCTTGCTTCAGCCGACAGGCTTAAAAAAGTCAATGGGAAATATCGTAAAATCGAAAATTTTATTGCTTTTTTAAAGTCTGAAACAATCATGCCCGACCAGATCAACGATCTCCTTAAAGAAAAAATGACTGACCCGATCTCGCAAAAACAAAAGGCAGCCACCCTGCTTTTGCGCCCCCAGATGTATTTGAAAGATATGCTTGCTTCCATTCGTCAGCTCGAAACGTATGCTTCGGCCAACCATCTGATGGATGACGAAACGGTGGAGGAGGCTGAGATTGTGATCAAGTATGAGAGTTATATCGGTAAGGAACAGGAACTGGCGGATAAAATGATCCATCTTGAAAACCTTGTCATACCATCCTCCTTTGATTACAAAAATCTTAATTCCATTACGATTGAAGCAAGGGAAAAGCTGGATAAAATTAAACCAGGAACGATCGGCCAGGCTTCGAGGATCAGCGGTGTTTCACCGTCGGATATCTCGGTGTTAATTGTCTATCTTGGTCGGTGATGTTCCACGTGAAACAAACATAAAAATGAAAGAAAAACTTACGAGTTGCCCCGTATGTAAAAAGAGTGCCTTCTCTGATTATCTTGAAGTTCAGGATCATTTTTTATCAAAGGAGAATTTTATAATTCAAAGCTGTGACGGCTGTGGTTTCAGATTTGTAAATCCCCGGCCGGGGGCTGATGACATCGGAGGATATTATCAGTCGGATGCCTATATTTCCCATGGGGTAAAAAAGCAGGACCTTGTCAGTATAATTTACAGGCAGGTACGGATCTTTTCAATCCGGAAAAAATTCAGGATCATCAGGTCGCTGCAACCTTCGGGGAATATCCTGGATATTGGCTGCGGAACAGGCGAGTTCCTGGCCTATTGCCGTTCCCGGAATTATGCTGTTCAGGGGATCGAACCGTCGGAAAAAGCCAGGGAGTTTGCCGTTTCGGTAAACGGAATTTCAGTATCCGAAAAACTGGATGCAACCCTCTTCAAACCCGGAACGTTTAATTGCATCACCATGTGGCATGTTTTGGAACATGTTCATGAACTGGATTTAACCATTGATACCATTAAATCGCTCCTTGCACCCGGAGGAATTTTTATAGCGGCAGTTCCGAACAGTAATTCATGGGATGCATCCAGGTATAAAAATTACTGGGCCGCCTATGATGTTCCGAGGCACTTGTACCACTTCACCAGCGAAACGATGCAGACGCTGGCAAAACGAAAAGGGTTTGCAATCCTGAAAACCATTCCCCAGAAACTGGATGCCTACTATGTGACCATGCTGAGTGAAAAATATCGTACCGGTCGTACAAACTATATCAACATGATGATCTATGGATTCTGGTCAAATTTCAGGGCAAAAACCGGGGGAAAAGGTCATTCAAGTCTTATTTTTATCCTTTCACCCGAAAAGGCACAATTTTAAGCCCTCTGTTAAACGCAGGGGCTAAATGGAACTATGGTATCAACCAGGCTCTGAAGTGCGTTTATAGAGGACGTTTGAAAATTCGATTTATTGTGTTGTAAATCAGGGAAATAGTGGATTTTCTTAAAAATACCGGAAAAACTGGGGTCGTTGCGTGTATCATGCTGGCCATTTTTATTTTCCTGACGGTTCTTTTCCTGGAAAGATACCATTCGTATAAGGAGGAGCCAGGAAAAATTTATGTCAGGTTTCAGGAATGCATTACTGAATCGGTGGAGGAGGTAAGCAGGGAGGTGAACGACCTGCAGGAAACTTTCCTGAATAAAGCAGGCAGGTTTTCTTCCTGGACGAATGAATTGCAAAAGATAAATACCGGGAACAGAAATAACATCGCCCTTTTTGTGTTTAGCAACGATTCATTGTTGTTCTGGAGTGACAACAAAATAATCTTCCCGAACGATTTTTCAAGAAAGTCACCCCGGGGTGACTTTATATTAAAACTGAAAACAGGTTGGTACGGATTTCATTGCCGGAAAGCAGGGGCCTTCGTTTTTGCAGGCGCCTACCTGATAAAAAATGAATATCCGCTGCAAAATGATTATCTGGTAAACGGGTATGCCGGAAGGTTCGATTTTCCGCAAGAGGTAGCTTTGTCATTGACGCCGGGAAAATTTCCTGTTTATGCAGGTGATCATCATTTTTTGTGCAGTCTGATTTTCACAGCTAAGGATACCGGTCAGAATAATCCGGTGCAGTCACGTCTGGATCATGACAGGCAGGGAGTTCCACCTAATTTTATCTTCCTTTTTTTTCTAATCGGCGTGGCTTTTCTGTTGCGGGGAATTTACCTTGCTCTTACTCTGGTTAACTGGTTTGAGGAAAAAAGGATATTGTTGCCTCTTTCATTTTTTGCGATTGTTCTGATTTTAAGGGTGCTTCAATTTGTCTTTCGTTTTCCAGCTGAACTTTATCAGTCGGATTTGTTTGGTCCTTCCTGGTATTCATCTTCCGTTTGGCTTCCATCGCTGGGAGATTTCACCCTCAATACATTCCTGGCAGTTACCCTGGTTTTAGCCTATACCTCCGATCATTCATTTTCAGATTTTCATGTGAGCGGATCAAAAAAAACACGATTTTTTCAAGGTTTGGTTATCCTCCTTTTTGTACTGCTCATCTTTTGGGTTGCTCGTTATTTTATTACCGACCTCGTTATAAACTCTTCTCTTCCGTTAAACCTGAAAAATATTTCAGCACTGATTCCTGAAAGCGGATACGGGTTCTTTATTATTTCAGCAGTATTGTTTATTTTATGGAAATTATCTTATAAAGCCTTTATTTATTTATCTGGATTATCACTGAAATTGCCATGGATACTGGGTTATGCCGGAATTTCTATATTTCTTAATATCTTTTTTTTCTACCTGTGTGGCATGCCCGTGGATTACCCGATAATGTTGCTTTTTGCAGGCTATTTTATGTCGTTTGTTTATCTGTTATACAGGACAAAAACGCATTTTTCTATCCAGGTTTTCCTTTTCTTTCTTTGTTTTTATACTGTTTTTGCCACGATAATTTTGAACCAGGCAAACCGGCAGAAAGAAAATGAAAAGTTGAATCTGCTTGCAGTAAAGCTTGCCAGCCGGCGAAACCCGGTCACCGAGGAGATGTATGACCAGCTTGAGCGCAGGATACTGACAGATTCGTTAATACTGAACAGTCTGCAACCAGGGTCAGGAGGGAAGCACCTCAGCGCCGACAGCCTGATCGCTTACCTCAAAACGCAATATTTCAGGGATTACTGGCGCAAGTACAATGTCCAGATCACCCTGTGCGATACCTCTAAAAACCTGTTGGTTCAGCCCCGGAATGTTAGGATCAACTGTAATTCCTATTTTTCAGGGATCATTAATAAAAGCGGGGAGGAAACCGTGCTTCCCAACCTGTATTTCCTGGAGAACGGACTGGGCAAGGAGTATTACCTGGCCATCCTCACGGGAACTGATTTTGGGATCACCGGTCAGGTGCCGACCCTGTTTATTGAAATCAATTCAAAAAATGACTATCCCGATCCGGGGTACCCGGGATTGCTGATGGACAATACCCGGATTGATCTTCCCAACCTGTCGGATTATTCATACGGGCTCTTTGAGAATGGCCGGCTGGTTCATGCAGTTGGATCCTATAATTACAGCAATGGATTGACCCGGTATAAAAACTTTTCGAAGTCAGGGTTCTTATTTACGGAAGACCAGATGGTCCATTACCAGTATCGTATCAACCAATCCGCCTCCCTGTTGATCAGTAAAAAAGAGGAATCTTTTCTGACCCGGATTACTCCGTTTTCCTATCTCTTTATTCTTTTTGCATTGATCACACTGGTGGCCGGTAGCATGGTCAATTTTCCAAAGGCCTATCATATAGTACCGCGCAGTCTGAGGACACGTCTCCACATTTCGCTGATCGGGATACTGGTCGTTGCCATGGCTGCCATTGGCGTGGTACAGGTATTGAATATAACGGGCATCAATTCGAAAAAAAACGCCGACAATTTACGCGAACGTGCCTTGTCGGTACTGGTCGAAATACAGCATAAGTATGGCGCTGAACAGGAAATCCAGGGAAACGGAAACACAGATCTGGAAGATTTTCTGATAAGGTTATCCAACATATTCTTTACGGATATCAATTTTTACGATACCGGGGGAACCATGATCTCCTCCAGCCGGCCCCAGATTTTCGAAGAGGGCCTGGTATCGGAGCGGATGGATCCGGAAGCTTACAAAAATCTGGTTGTGGATCGGAAATCGGTCCTTATACATCATGAGTCGATCGGCACCATGCAGTTCAATTCGGCTTATATGCCACTATACAATGATCAAAACAATCTGCTTGGGTATATAAACCTGCCCTATTTTTCCAGGCAGGATGAGTTGAAAAAGGAGATTTCCTCTTTCCTGGTTACCTTCATCAATATCTATATCTTGCTTATCTTATTTGGGGTATTTATAACTGTCCTGATATCCAACTATATAACAGCTCCATTAGCCTTGCTGGCAGGGAAAATGTCAAAGTTACGGCTTGGAAAAGTAAACGAAAAGATCACCTGGAATCCTCACGACGAAATCGGACAATTGGTTACAGAATATAACAGGATGGTGGACGAATTGGGTCGGAGCGCAGCCATGTTGGCGCAATCGGAACGGGAGATGGCCTGGCGGGGCATGGCAAGGCAGGTGGCTCACGAGATAAAGAATCCGCTAACTCCCATGAAACTCAGCGCCCAGTACCTGCAGAAGGCCTGGAATGACAAGGCACCTGACTGGGATAAACGGCTTGCCCGGTTTACCGCTACCCTCGTTGAGCAGATTGATGCCCTCTCGGCCATCGCAACCGACTTCTCCGATTTTGCCAAGATATCGGAAGTTGTCGTTAAAACAGTTGATCTTGAGGAAATAGTCCGGTTCTCCCTCTCCTTATATGAGGGGGCATTCGAAATCCGTTACGAATTCGAAACCCGTGTTGACCATCCAACGGTGCTGGCCGACCGGTCGCAGCTTATCAGGGTATTTACCAACCTGCTGAATAATGCCATGCAGGCAATTGGCGACAAACATCAGGGGCTTATCCGGGTTACCCTGACCAGGGACAATGAGGATATTGTCGTAGCGGTTTCCGACAACGGCGCTGGCATCTCCCCCGACAGGGCCGATAAAATCTTTGAGCCTGATTTTACGACCAAGAGCGGTGGAATGGGGCTTGGACTGGCGATTGTAAAGGGAATTGTGGAAGGCATCCATGGTGAAATTTCATTTACCTCTGAAGAAGAAAAAGGGACTACTTTTGTAATCAAAATTCCTGCCTATGTCGAGCCTGAGTAGCAGGAGCCATGCGAACGGTCTCCTCTTTCAAACAATTTTTCTGGGTATCATTATTTTCTTTGTAACCGGCTGCCAGCGACCCGCTTCCACTGAGCTGTACCATAAGTTCCCGGATAAAACCTGGGCCAGGTTTAACCTGCTGAGTTTTGAAATTCCCGTGATCAACATCGAAAAGCCCTATGATGTCATCCTGTTTGCACGATTCACCCCCGTGTTCGCCTATGAGAAACTCAGTTTTAACATGGTGATGAACACTCCGGGTGGAGAGGAACGTATCAACCAGTATGATATGAGTGTAAAAACGAAAACGGGAACCTTTCTTGGCGGGTGTATCCTGGATTCCTGCCAGCAATCAATAATCCTTAAAAAGGAGCTTCATATTTCCAAAGCCGGGGTGCTGAAAATTGAAGTTGAAAACCTCACCCCCAGGTTAACTACCGAAGGAGTTATGGGCGTGGGAATCTGGATGGTCCAATCAGACAAGTAATTCCAGGGCCCTTTTTTTATCTTCATGGATCTGCCTGACCAATTCATCCAGATCATTGAATTTTTTTTCATCCCTGATGCGGTCAATGAAATAAACGATCATGGTTTTACCATAAAGATCGCCGGAGAAATCAAACAGATTGACCTCCAGGGTCATGGTTTTGCCATCGATGGTAGGGCGGGTTCCGGCATTTGCCATGCCATTGTAAACCGCATGGTCAAATTCGGCCTTAACGGCATAAACCCCGTAAGCCGGTAAAAATGGCTTGTGTTCTAACAATTCAAGGTTGGCGGTCGGAAAGCCGAGCGTTCGGCCAAGATGATTTCCATGCACCACACAGGCGTGAATCAGGTATACCGATCCCATTAGTGCGTTTGCCCTGGGTATATTGCCTTGAGCCAGTGCTTCAAGGACTTCCGGAGAGTTCAAATCGTGGTTCATGAGGAAGCAAAGCTACCAATAAAACCAATACCTTTATAATATGGAGATAACAGACCCTCACGCAGCGCCCTGCGTACTCATCCGGGCCATGCATCAGTAAAGCTGAGATCGGGACCCGGGGCTCTCCAAAATGGTGCTTTTCAGTGGTTTTCGGGCTCCGGTTAACCTGGCAAATTAGTGACTTTCATGAAATCCGTTGAGCATGCTTTTGAAATTGCTCCAGGGACTTTTTCCAATGGTACAGAAATAAATATGGACACACATGATGATGCTGATTGTAAACCCTGCAAAAATGTGGAACAGGTCGGTAAGGTCCAGGCCGCTGAAGCCAACGAAACTCTTAACGGTAACCTCAGGATAAAGGAGGCCCCATCCTGAAAGAACCACAAAGGGAACCAGTGCATACATCAGCACGACATAGGTTGATTGCTGCAACGGGTTGAACTTATTCTCCTCAGTGACCGGAAAAGGAGCCTTTTCCTTTTTGAAAAGGCCAATGGTGTAATAGTAGAACTGTTTTTTCATACGCAGGAAATAACCCTTTACCGGGATTACATAATAGGCGCCGTTTGCCGTAAAAAGATTTCCCACGAAAAAACAGGTATAACTGATGGTCATGATAATTCCTGCAATATTATGAACGGATACGGCAGTTTTGAATTTAATAACAGTATCGGGATTTGAAAACTGGATGCTCAGGCCGGTGGCAATCAGGGTAAGGCAAAGGAGGGCATTGATCATATGCCAGATCCTGATCCATACGGGATAGAGGTAAATACGTTCGGTTTGGTGATTCATAGGTCAGACGGATTTTTTAATGCGCAGAACGGCATGGACAATGATTGCCAGGATGGTCAGGCTAAAAATTAAAATACTGATAATGTTCAGGGTATTGCTTTTGTCGGGGCCGATGGTGGTGGCATCCGCCATTAACATACCTTTCAGGAGACCCTCTTTCTGGATATTCTCGCTTACCTGGTGTTTGTAAAGGGAGGCATAGAGAATTGAATTTTTTGAATGGCATGATTCGCATTTGCGGACAGCCATTTTTTTAGGCATGATATGATGGGCAACAACCAGTGTATCTTCATTTTTGGCATGGCATTCGATGCAGCGCACATTGGTGAAATGCGACGCCTGGTTGGGGAGCCATTCGTGTTTTTGAAGCAGGTTTGGCTTCGCCTTATTGGTAAGTAACTGGTAATTGTTGACGTCGCCGTGGCAATGCAGACAGATGAGGTTGTCGTAGGTGATCGTCTCCTTCAGGTTGCTGTTGGTGCGGGCATTGATCTTATAGGTATGGGCATTGTGGCACATCCAGCAGGTAAAATCCTTGCTGTGGGTTTCGGAATGCACACTTGCAACAAAGGCTGTTTCAATTTGTTCGAATTTGAATTTTGCATATTTTTCATCGCCGCCGTGGCAGTCGATGCAATTGGCCTTGGCTTCCATGCGCAGGTTTCCTGCATGCGGGAAGGTGGCGTAATCTTCGGAATGGCAGTCGGTGCATTTGAACTGGCGATGGTTTGAAACATAGAATACATCACGGTTCAGGATCAGCTCTGCGTACATCCGCTTTGTAACTGTTTGTTTGGATTCGGCATTTTCGTAGGAATATTTTGACTGGCCATGGCATTTCAGGCAGTTTTCATTTTCCTTGGCATTTTTAAATTGCGTGAGATCGATAACAGTAGGCGTAATCTGTTCGGTTTGGACTGGTTTTTCAGTTGGGGAATCATTCGTCTTTACCAGGGTAAACGCAAGGGTGAAAATCATCAGCAGCACTAAAACCACCCATGCCGGTCGTATATTTGTCTTGTAAGCCATAATATTAATTGTGGTGAGAATAATCTGTAAATAAAATGGGTGTTAACAGGAGACCCCCGTTAACACCCATTTTGTGAATCATTGTTGAATCATTTATGCAATTACTTTTTCAAAGTGCGCATAAAAGCAACCAAAGCCCAACGATCATTGGCTTCGGGAATTTTCTTTTCGTAAGCGGGCATTTCATCGCGGCCTTTGCTGGTGCGGAAGAAAAGTTCGCCATCGGTTGATCCCTGGAAGGCAGCTACTGAGAAATCACCAGGGTTTGTTTTCAGGGTACCGGCTTTTGGTCCGTCGCCGAGTCCTTTGCTTCCATGGCATGATTTGCAATGTTTTGCCCACAGTTCTTTGCCGGCATTCACATCAGCCTTGGCAGGAGCCTTCATCGCTTTGTCCTTATCGCCTACAGGCCATGCTTTTGCTTTTGCCTGCTGAGCAAGAACGCTGTTGCCAACGAGCAATACCATGACAAACATTGCAGTTACGAGTAACGTGATAATTTTTGTTGTTGTTTTCATAATGGTAGTTTTTATTTATTAGAAAAGGTTAAAAATTCATGTGTTAAAAGGTCCACAACCTGGTAATGTTGAATCCGAGGAGAATGGCGCCGTTATAAGGATTGTTATGATTATACATGATGGTTTCCTGGGGTACAAGTCCATTGGCCGAGGTAAGGAAAACCTGGAAGGTATGGGTGCTGGTTGAAATTTCAACTCCGAGACCAAAATTCGGCCACGGGGCTGTATTCACGTAGGTCCATACCGGCTGGGAATAGCTGGCGATGATGGAGGTCTGGGGAGTAAGCTTCAAACGGCCAAGACCGGAAATATCAATATTGTCGTTTACCATCCCATTAACATGGTTATCGGCCATTTCAGCCTGGTCGACCAGGTTGTAATGAACCCAGGAAATGCCGAGCTGGGCAGAAAATTCCTTACAGAATCTGCGTGCAAAGAGCGCTTCGGCAAAATAGGAAAATCTGTACGATGCTTTAAATGTATGGTCAAAAAGGGAGGCCAGATCAGTCTTATTAGCGCCTTTCAGCGTAGTTGCCTGGTTGTAGGTGATATAATTCAGGCCAAAGGACTTTTGGTTCTGGGCAATCTGCTTGTTCAGACTTGATCTGAAGGCGGTGTCGGTAACGATGGAGCCATAATCGAGATCGGAGGATAATTTGTTGTTTCCGAGGAATGATTTGTTCCTGCAGTCGATAGCAACATTCCCGGCAACCGAGATGGTAAGGGGAAAGCCACCTTTTTGCTGGCGGGCAACAACATATTTAAGGCTGAAATCCTGCTGTAATTTTAGTTTCGAAGTACCGAAACCGATCTGCAGATTTTTGTTCAGCGTGTAGCTAAACCCGATCCTGATGTTTGAGCCGCCCCAGATGCCGAACATGTCCTTCCAGTGCTGCTGAACCGTTCCGAAATCGTGCTGGATGGCCAGTTCGAGGGTGTGTGCGGGGGCAAGGGCAACCGTACGGTTTGCAATAAAGTATCCGCTTTCAAATGGCGCTTTGACCAATGGTTTCTGGGTCGGCTGGGGGATTGAATCCTGGGCGATAACCATACCCACACCACTCAGCATAAAGATGGCTCCGAGCAATAATCGTTTCATGTTTCCAATTGTATATGTATGCATTTCTATAGAATCTTAGCGTGAATAAATCAATTAATTGTTGATTGCGCCCTGGGTGATCCATCTGAGCACTGAATCGGCATCTGCAGGGGTGCATTTTGATGCCATACTGCCGCCGGTTGCCATCTTCTTGTATAGGATACTGTTTGATGGTGTGCTTGTGTCTATCATACCCGGAGAGGTCGTCAATGCCTGGTAAGATTTTCCTGTAACAAGGTTGGGGGCTACGCCGCCAAGATAATGACAACCTGCACATTTTGCGGTAAAGATGGGTTGAATGACCCCCGCATAACTGGTTTGGCCCGGTTTGGGAGGAACGGGAGCCGCCAGGGTGGGTGGATCCGTGACAATTACATCCTTCGTACAGGCAGAAAAGAAAGAAAGCACGAAAATGATCATAATCAGTTTATTCAACTTTTTGCTTTGCATAATAATTTTTTTTGGATTGAACGATTAAAGATTCGTTGTTAAATATTTCATGAAGCAGGTAACGATACTGATTTGAAAAAAAGGCTTCAGGTTCGCTGAAGCCTTTTTTTCAAAAACAGGATTGGTTTATAGACCAGCTGCAGTGAGGGCCTGGGCAGTGTTTGTCAACAGAGCTCTTACATAAGAGGTGTTGTGAATACCTAAACTGTATTCCCTTAAACAGAACTGGAAGTTGATCAAAGCGCCAGTCTGAACATTCAGTAATTTCGGGAATTTGGGTTTTGTCATGTTGGTAGCGTTTGTGCTGTAAGGATCTCTCCAGTAGCCGGCATCATTGGTTCCCGGAGTATAGATATCAAGATATCCGTCATAGTTGCCTGTGGAAACGCCCCACCATAAGTTGGTTGAGGAGGCATCTTTGTGCAGGATGTCGTGTCCGCCGCCGGCAGCATTGATTTTCGTAGCAAGTGCATCAAGCAGACCTTTGATTTCGGTTCTGGTGTTGGTCCATTTTGCGGCAGTTGCGCTGATGGGGTCAGTTGCATGGCAATTGGCAACATTACAACCATTGAAGTTGAAAGTTGTACTGGAAGTTAAGGCAGATTCTTTGGCGTTTCTTACATTGAATGAGTGTCCGCCAGCCATACCTGTCATAGGGGCCATATGGCAATCGGGGCAGGAAGCAACCGTGGTATGTTTTGAGTTGGCATAAGCAAGGGTACCGGCGAATTCGATGGGGCCTTTGCCGGCAAATACACCACCTACAGCACCGTAATGAATATGCATGCGGTAGGAGGGTTTCAGATATTTGTTCTTGGCGCCGGTTGCACTGTCATACATAACAACTTTAGGGGCCAGTTTTAATGAGTCATAATTGAGTAACCTGCCTGCAGGGTCATTGCCGCAGGTTAAGGGGCGTGGCTGGTGGCATTTTACGCATAAATTGCTTTTTGCGCCATCCTGGGGAAGGTCAATGGTCAATGCTCCGCCATACATGGTCATGGGAACCGGGGCAATCGTGGTAAGAGCAGTGATGTCGCCATAACCATACGTGGTGTGCAAACTATTGTGGCAGGTGAAACAGGTGATGTTCCCGATGGCATCGGAATTTACGGTTGCATAATTGTTAACCCAGACTCCGTTAGTAAGGGTAAATGTTGCAGGAACATTGTTTTTGCTTACATAAACAAAACCCTTGTCGGTATGACATGGATCGCAGCCAACTACGCCGGCTTCTGAAAAGGCTGTAGTTCCCCAATTGTGTTTCGCAAGTTCGAACTGGATAGCGACACTGTCAACAACTGACCTTGCATGACAAAGTTTGCAGGTTTCGTTGGCATCCTTACCGTTTGTTCCGTTTGTTCCATTTGTTCCGTTCGTACCGGCAACACCCTGGATACCCTGTTTGCCCTCTTTGGTACATGCAGTGAAAACTAAACATGCCGCCATGATCATCATCCCGGCAGCGAAAAATAATTTGTGTAAATTTTTCATATTCTTACAGTTTTTGTTAATAAATACGTTAGTGTCGCAGCAGACAACTTGTGCAAATTGTTTCGGGAACAAAAATATCAAAGATTATCAACGTAGCTGTTAATAAGTTGGTGAGATTTGTTAATATAATAACTGATATATCTCAACGCTTCATTGACATATATCAATATCGCGCGTAACATTCACAGTCGATGCAGGTTTATACAGAAAAAACAAGGGGAAACCAGGGTATGAAAAACCCTGATTGTTATTCAATTATCAGCCGGTTTCGCTGATCTGGCGCAACTGTTTCGGATTCAGGACCTCCAGGGTGTTTCCGGATAGGGTCAGGATTCCCTCCTCTTTGAATTCCTTCAAAATCCTGATGGCGCTCTCCTTCGACATACCGGAGAGATCGGCCAGGTCCTGCCGGGAAATGGTCAGTTCAAATGGGTTCTGGCAATAGATCTTATCGGAGAGATAAAAGATCACATCGGCAATGCGGCCATGCATCTGCTTTTGGGTAAGGCTGATGACCTGGTCGAAGTTGAAAATCGACTGCAGCGAGACCCGCTTGATGAACTCTTCGGCAAAATCGGGGTTTTCCCGGATCAGCTTTTTAAATATGGTGACATCAACCAGGCATGCCTGGCAATCTTCCACGGCAGATGCCGAATAGTAATGGCGGTTATCAACATAGATGCCGGGACCGAAAATATAATCAACAGGTTTGATCAGCGCCAGGATCAGGTTTTTACCATAACCTTCGATGTAGATCTTGGCCAGTCCCGAGGTCACACAGACGAAATAAGGGGAAGGGGTGCCCTGCTTGAAAATGATCTCCCCGGCCTTGTAACTTACCTGGAACCGGCTGCTGTTGATCAGCGCCAATTCAAGCGGACTTAAGTTTTTAAAGATGGAAACCTTGCAGTTGCAATCGGCACAATTGGAAGAATGATGCAATTTATTTACCATCAGGTTTGTCTGCTCGGAGCATTTTGTTGATTAGCAGACAAATTTAATAATAAATTGATATAAAACAATTTTTTAGGGTCTTTTGATCAATGAAAAAATTGAGATATATCAATCGCAGGCCATGCTATTTTCCCACAACCACAGGGCTATCTGAACGGCATTTGTAGCGGCGCCCTTCCTCAGGTTATCCGCAACAATAAAGAGATTCAGCGTATTTTCCTGGGATTCGTCCCTGCGGATACGACCCACAAAAACATCATCTTTTCCCCTTGCCGAAAGGGGCATCGGGTAAAGGTTGTTTTTCACATCATCCTGTACCGTGATTCCGGGTGTGGAAGCCAGCAGTTCAAAAATGGCCGGCAGATTGAAATCCTCACGGAATTCAAGGTTAACCGATTCGGAATGACCCCCCAGGACCGGGACTCTTACCACTGTCCCGGTTATGGCAATCGAATAGTCATCCAGTATCTTGCGTGTCTCGTTAACCAGTTTTACCTCCTCTGAAGTATACCCGCTCTCCAGGAAATCACCGCCATGGGGAATGATGTTCAGGTCGATCGGATGGGGATAGGCCATTTTACCCGAAACACCCCCGCGTTCGTTTTCGAGCTGTTTCACGGCTTTCGCACCGGTCCCGGTAACCGATTGATAGGTTGATACCACGACCCGCTTAATCCCGTACCTCCTGTGAAGCGGAGCCATCACCAGTACCAGCTGGATCGTGGAACAATTGGGGTTGGCAATGATTTTGTGCCGGCGGGTCAGCTGAGAGGCGTTAATTTCAGGTACGATCAACGGAATCGCAGAATCCATGCGCCACGCCGATGAATTGTCGATGACCGTTATCCCTGCGGCGGCATATCGGGGAGCCCATTCCCTTGAGACAGCGCCTCCGGCCGAAAATATGGCGATCTCCGGCTTTGCAGCAATAGCCTCCTGGTGACTGTGAATGAAATAACGCTGGTTGTTGAAATCTACCGGAAGCCCGGCCGATCGCGGAGAAGCAACAGGAATGAACATCTCCGGATAGAGTTTACGCTCATCCAGAACTTTGAGAATTTCCCGGCCCACCAGACCGGTAGCCCCGACTACAGCGAGTTTCATCTTTTTTTTTGCAAAGATAAAAATTATCAAAACAGTGGTGTTTTTTTATCAACACACCGTTTACCTTTTTGAAATTCTCGGATTAACCGGAAACAAACGGATATGAAAAACATATTCCTGATCTGCCTGCTTTTTCCGATCACGGTAACGGCGCAGGTATGGGACGATTTCTCAGATGGAAATTTTACCGGCAACCCTGTCTGGACGGGGGATACGTCGCAATTTGAAGTAAATGCCGCCCTCCAGCTTCATCTTAAATCGACCGGCAGCGATACCTCGGTACTATTCACTGAATGTGAGGAATATCACAATTATGAATGGCGTTTCTGGATGAAATTATCCTTTAACACCTCCTCCAACAACTATGCACGGGTCTACCTCATGGCCGATACGATGGGGGCAGCTTTGGATATGAATGGCTTTTTTCTGCAGGCAGGCGGGGGGGGCGACAGCATTTACATCTTCCGGCAAACAGGGAAGTTGCAGGAAAAGGTTTACCGGTTCAGCTCCTGCACAACGAACCATTCAACCAATATCCTGCGGTTTAAAATCACCTGCGACGACGCCGGGAACTGGGAGACTTTTGTCGATACGACCGGAGGACTGAACTATATCAGGGATGGCCGGTTTTTCGACAACGCCTCTTTCGCGGTAAAATGGTTTGGCGTTTATTGCCGTTACACAGCCAGCAATGCGGCAAAATTCTGGTTCGATGATTTTTACATCGGCCCTGTCATCATCGATTCAACTCCTCCCGTGGTTATCTCACATGAAGTGGTTTCGGACAAGGTGATCACCCTGGCCTTTTCTGAACACATGGAGGGAAAAGCCATCGGAACCGTAACAAATTATCGCCTCTACGCCGGTAACCAAACACCCGATTCTGCCGTGATGAACCTGCAACAGCCCGCTGTTTCACTCTATTTTCATGAGCCCATGACGGATGGAATCACTGCTTCCCTGGCCGTTCACGGACTGACAGACCTTGCAGGAAACAAAATGGCCGATACGTTGATACAGGTATGCTATTACCGGCCAAAGGCGTTTGATGTGGTGATCAATGAAATCATGGCCGATCCCGATCCTCCGGTCGGGCTGCCCGGTGAGGAGTATGTGGAATTGTACAACAGGACTGCCTTTCCGATAAACCTGAGGAATTGGACCTTCATTTTTGGAGGAAACTCAAAGGAATTTCCCCCGGTGATAATTCCTGCTCAGGGTTTCCTGCTGATCACCATGGATTCGCTGCTGTCGGGATATGGGGAATGTGCAGCCATTTTAACCTCCTCAACCTCCTTATCGAACGAAGGAACCACCCTGGCGATGAAAGACCGGTGGGATAGGATCATCCACGCAGTATCCTACACTCCAGCATGGTTCAGGGGCACTTTTAAGGGAGAAGGTGGATGGTCGCTCGAAATGGTGGATCCGTCAAACCCATGTGGTTGCAGTGAAAACTGGCGTGCCTCGGAAGACCCGGCGGGCGGTACTCCCGGAAGAGCCAATTCTGTCTGCCGGTCAGACCCTGATGTGGACGCCCCGTGCCTGCGCAGGGCTTTGGTTACCGGAGTATCAGCAATAGAGGCTTTTTTTTCGGAAGCAATGGATAGTACCAGCCTGCTTTCACCTTTGGGATGGGAGGCAGTATACCCCGACGGAGTGTCAAATCCCGTAGGCGTGAGGCCGGTTGCGCCATTATATAACTCGGTAAACCTGGTTTTTGATAAACCATTTGAGCCCGGGATTACCTATTTTCTTCGTGTTTCGGGATCGTTAACTGATTGCGCGGGAAACCCTGCCGATACGGCATGTTCTGTCAGGTTTGCCATACCGGATACGGTGGCCCGCAACGACATCGTCATCAACGAAATCCTGTCAAACCCCGCATCCGGGGGAGCCCGGTTTGCCGAGCTTTTCAACCGTTCGGAAAAGGTCGTCGATCTGCAAACCCTGGCCATTTCAGGAAAGGACACAACCGGGGGTACGCTGCCCGGCGCCGAACCGCTGTTCTCCTCAGGGTACATTCTGTTTCCCGGCGAATATATCGCCCTGACGGCCGGTCCGGAGGATATCCTCGCCCGCTATCACACCCCCTATCCGGAGGCTGTAGCACTGATGCCGCGATTCCCGGTACTCGGGGATGAAAAGGGTGCTGTAATCCTTGCCAGGAGGGATAACAACCTTGTTATCGATAAAGTAAATTACGATGCCGGTATGCATTATCCCCTGCTGATCACCACCAACGGGGTTTCGCTTGAACGAAGCTGTCCGGACATCCCTTCCGGGCAGCGGGACAATTGGCATTCGGCCTCTGAAACAGCGGGATTTGCCACTCCCGGGTATATCAACTCTCACGTTGCCGAACCCGGCAAATCCAGTCAGGAGCTGATCGCTGAACCTCTTGTTTTTTCTCCCGACAACGACGGGCATGATGACCTGCTGACCATCACCATCCGGGAAAAAGAGTCCGATAATGCTGCCAGCATTGAAATTTATGATGCACAGGGACGGTTGGTTATCCAGTTGGTCAACCACGTGTTGCTGGGCGCCGAATCGGTCTTTATCTGGGATGGTATGACAGCCTTAAAAACCAGGGCGCCGGTTGGGTTTTATATCATCCTGGCAGAAATTGTCAGCCCTGATGGAACGGTAAAACGGATAAAGAGGAGCGCCATCCTGGGAGGAAAATTTTAAAATATTGCTATGCTGTTGTTAAGTTATAGCACGGAAGCAGCAATGCAGACGATGCTGACTTTAACCTCCGGAATGGCAGCCAGGGCCAGAACCGACGATTCAAGCGTCGACCCTGTGGTGATTACGTCGTCGACAAGGAGAAGATGCTTGCCCCTGAAATGTTCCGGATCTCTGACCTCGAAAATGTGATGTACATTCTGGTACCGGCTGAAACGTGATTTTCTTGTCTGCGTTTCGGTTGCGCGGCTCCTGAAAAGCAAATGATTTTCAACCGGCAGGTTCAACGGTTCGCCAAGACCCGCCGCAAACTGTTCGCTTTGGTTATACCCGCGCTGCATATACCTTTTCCTGTGGAGAGGAACTGGAATAATGGCATCAAGGTTGCTGAACAGGGGCGATTTGCACAGTTCAAAGCCATATTGGGTGCCCAGCCAGATGCCGATATCTTTTCTGCCTTTGTACTTCAGCTGATGGACCAGCCGCTGAACCCGGTTTCCCTTGTTGAAATAAAGGTAGGCACTTGCCGCCTCCACACGCGCTCTTCCCCAGAAAAGGCGGGCCACAGGGTTTTCAGCATCGAGGTGAAAATTTGTCCTGGGGAGACGGAAATCACAGGAATGACAGATTATCTCTTCATGCTTCCACAGGCTGTTCCCGCAACATGCGCAGATTTTAGGGAAAATAAGTGAAACAAAATCATCAAACCAGATCATAGTTCAGTTTATCATTAATCGGTTTAAAGGACAAAAGGTAATGTGGAAAGGCCGGTTATTTTTCAACCACCCTCCCAACATTGCGAAAAATAATGTAGGTTTGAGTAAAATTTGACAGGGAAGATGTCTGATGCCCCATTACTTGAAATTCGTAACCTTACCGTTGGTTTCACCGCTGATGGCAGGGAACAGGTTGTTGTGGACCATGTCTCTTTTCACATGAATGAGGCGGAAGCACTTGCAGTAGTGGGGGAATCGGGTTCCGGCAAAACGGTCACCGCCCTGGCAGTGCTGGGGTTGATCCCGGCACCGCCCGGAAAAATGATGGGCGGGGAGATTTTTTTCCAGAAATACCAGGCAGGAGATCTGCTGCAGCTTGATGATAACGAAATGAGAAAAATCAGGGGGAACAGGATCTCCATGATTTTCCAGGAACCAATGACCTCGCTGAACCCGGTTTTTACCTGCGGAAACCAGGTACTCGAAAGTCTGCGGATTCATCTTGGGATGAAGAAAAAAGAGGGCAGGGAGAAGGTTCTGGCGCTATTCCGCGAGGTGGATCTTCACCGGCCTGAAATAATTTTTAATGCATATCCCCATCAGCTTTCGGGTGGACAGAAGCAGCGGGTGATGATCGCCATGGCGGTTTCCTGCAACCCGGCCATCCTGATTGCCGATGAACCCACCACGGCACTGGATGTGACCGTTCAGAAAACCATCCTCGACCTGCTGAAAAACCTGCAGCGGACCCGGAACATGAGCATCCTTTTCATTACCCATGATCTCGGACTTGTGGCAGGGTTTGCCGACAGGGTAATGGTGATGTACAAGGGCCATATTGTTGAACAGGGGGAGGTAGGCGCTGTTTTCCGGTCGCCTCAGCATTCCTATACGCGCGGACTTCTGGCCTGCCGCCCCCCGCTGGATGTCAGGCCTTCGCGTCTGCCCACCATCGGGAATTTCATGAAGGAGGGACCCACTGAGGAAGAGGGGGTCGTCACACCCGGGCAACGCAAGGCGGAACATCTGCGGATTTACGGGCAGGAACCCATCGTCATTGTTGAAAAGTTAAGCAAGCAGTTCGGAACCTTCAGGGCGCTGGAAAAGGCAACGTTCAATGTATATCCGGGCGAAACGCTGGGGATTGTCGGGGAATCGGGCAGCGGGAAAACCACCCTGGCAAGGGTGGCGCTTGAACTGATACCCGCGTCGGAGGGAAAGATATATTACAGGAACCGGGATATCACCCGGCTGTCTTCTCGGAATTTAAAAGCGCTCAGAAAGGATTTGCAGATCATTTTCCAGGATCCCTATTCTTCCCTGAATCCAAGGATATCGGCCGGATCGGCCATTCTTGAACCGATGAAGGTTCACGGGTTGCACGGGAATGACGAAATCCGCAGGGTCAGGGTGATGAATCTGCTTGACAGGGTCGGGCTGAAACCTGAACACTACGACCGCTATCCCCATGAATTCTCGGGCGGTCAGCGGCAACGGATCTGCATTGCCAGGGCCCTGGCCGTCGAACCACGCCTGATCATCTGCGACGAATCGGTCTCCGCCCTTGATGTCTCCATCCAGGCACAGGTGCTGAACCTCCTGAATGACCTGAAAAAGGATTTCGGACTTACCTACATCTTCATCTCCCATGATTTGTCGGTGGTTAAATTCATGTCCGACCGGCTTATCGTCATGAAAAACGGCAAAATAGAGGAAATGGGTGAAGCCGACCAGGTTTATACCGCACCGGAGTCGGAATATACAAAAACGCTCCTGGCGGCAATTCCGGCCTTTCATTCGTATTGATGCGGATGAACAGACCTGGATTGTCATCCTGGAAATTGAAATAAAAGAGTTTAATCTTAAAGTAATTATGGGCAAGAAAAAGAGTCTCAGCGGAAGCGATAAGAACACCTTCGTAAAATCGGTCCTGGATATATTCCAGAACAATCCATACAGCAGTTTTAATTACAAGCAGGTCGCCGCCAGGCTGGGAATCCAGGACAGGGCCAGCAAGGACCTGATCAGCCTGATCATCGGGCAGTTGTTCAAAAACCAGGAACTTGCCATGAGTAAACGGGGCAAATACCAGATCAACATGGCAAGTCCCCGGTATGAGAAGGAGATAAAAACCTCGGTTACGGGAACTGTCGATATGAAGCAAACCGGCAAAGCCTATGTAATTCCCGAGGATAAAACAGAGGATGTTTTTATCGCCGCCACCAATACCAATCATGCATTGCATGGCGACAAGGTCAAGGTTTTTATATTCCCCAGGAGGAAAGGGCACAAGCTTGAAGGAGAGGTGGCGGAGATCATCAAAAGAAACAAAAAGCAATTTGTAGGCACGATCGAAACCTCCAAAAATTTCGCTTTCCTGAGGCCCGATAATGCCACCATGCCTGTCGACATCTTTATTCCGAACACCAAGCTGAACGGGGCAAAAAACGGGCAGAAGGTCGTGGTGGTGATCACCGAATGGCCGGCCCAGTCGGCCAACCCGTTCGGAGAAGTCAAAGAGGTACTGGGCAAACCCGGCGACAACCGCGTGGAGATGCAGTCGATCCTGGCGGAGATCGATTTCCCGTTGTCATTTTCCCCAAAAGCCGAAAAGGAGGCTGCCTCCTTTCCCGATGTCATACCGGCTGAAGAGATCAGCAAACGCAGGGATTTCAGGCAGGTGTTAACCATCACCATCGATCCGGAGGATGCCAAGGATTTTGATGATGCAATTTCCCTTAAACCGCTTGGGACCGGCCGCTGGGAAGTTGGCGTGCATATTGCCGATGTTTCCTATTATGTCAGGCCCGGAACAGCCATCGATGAGGAGGCTGTCGAACGCGGAACTTCGGTTTACATGGTGGGACGCACCATCCCGATGCTGCCTGAACGGTTGTCCAACGGGTTGTGTTCCTTGCGGCAGGGTGAAGACAGATTGTGCTTTTCGGCCGTTTTCGAAATGGATGAAAAGGGAAAGATCTATGCCGAGTGGTTTGGTAAAACTGTGATCAACTCCAACCGCCGTTTTGCCTATGAGGAGGTGCAGGAGATCATTGAATCGGGGAAGGGGGAATATTCGGCCGAGATCGCTGTTTTCAACAACATAGCCCTGAAACTGAGGGAGGAGAGGTTTCATAAAGGCTCCTTTAATTTCGAAACACAGGAGGTCAGGTTCAAGCTTGATGACCTGGGCCGGCCGCTCAGCATCTATCTGAGGGAGATGAAGGATGCCAATAAACTGATCGAGGATTTTATGTTGTTGGCAAACCGCAAAGTTGCCGAATTTATCGGGAAGAAGCGCGAAAACCAGACGGTGAAAACCTTTGTCTACAGGGTACATGACACACCTAACGAAGAAAAACTCGAGAACTTCTCCCTTTTTGTCGAGCGGCTCGGTTATAAGATGAAGCTCAGCTCGAAGAAGTCGCTGGCCGATTCCTTTAACAAGCTGTTCAATGATATCAAAGGCACCGGTACCGAGACCATGATCGAGACCATTGCCATCCGCACCATGTCGAAGGCCTATTATTCCACCAACAATATCGGTCACTACGGACTTGCCTTCCAGTATTATTCGCATTTCACTTCTCCTATCCGCCGTTATCCCGACCTGATGGTTCACCGGCTGTTGTTCGGGTATATGAACGATGAGCCCTCTGTGTCGAAGGAGGTGTATGAGCCGATGTGCGAGCATGCCTCTGAAATGGAACGCCGCGCGGTTGATGCCGAAAGGATGTCGGTAAAGTACAAGCAGGCGGAATACATGCTTGACAAGATCGGCCAGGAATTTGAAGCTCTGATTTCGGGAGTCAGCAAATGGGGAATTTTTGCCGAGATTATCGGGACCAAATGCGAAGGGATGATCCGGCTTCGCGACCTGGAGGATGACTACTATTATCTTGACGAGGAAAATTACCAGATTATCGGTCAGCGGCACGGATACCGGTTTAAACTGGGGGATAAGCTGAAGATCCGGGTCAAACGGATCGACCTTGCCCGCAAGCAGATGGATTATGAGTGGGTCTCCTGATTTTTTGTCTCGATGCCCTGATCGTGGTGGATGTGTCTGGCGTTCCCTTTGAGATCATGGAATCCCTCTCGAAAGAGATCAACGATCAGTCGTTGCCGGAGTGGTTCAGGAAGGAAAGTTAACAGGGATTATGCCAGTTTCTTCCTTTCCACCAGGTCAAAAAAGGTCTTGTGGTAGGTTTCGCTCACGGGGATGTACTGGTCGCCGATTTTGATGCGGTTGCGTTCGATCGATTCGATCTTGTCAAGCGCTATGAAAAAGGATTTGTGTACACGGCAGAACTGCGGTTCGCGCAGCACCTCCTCCAGCTTGCGGGCATTCATCAGGGTCATGATCCTGCGCGTTTTGGTAACGATTCGCCAGTAGTCGCCCATCCCCTCGACATAGAGCACCTCATTGTTTTCAATGCGTTCCATGCGGGTTTCGGTTTTTACGAAGAAAAAGGAGGTTTCCGGCGTCCTGGGGTTGCCGTTTTCAGATTTGATGGTTCCGGTATCAAGCTGCATCCGTTCACAGACCTTATTGACCCCTTTGATGAAACGTTCAAAGGAGATGGGCTTCAGCATATAATCCACAACGTCGAGTTCAAATCCCTGGATGGCATAACGTTCGTACGCTGTCGTGAAGATCACGAATGGCCGGTGTTTCAGTGCATTCAGCAGCTGGATCCCGGTAAGTTCCTCCATCTGGATGTCGAGGAACATCAGATCGACTTTGTTGGTCCGGATGAACTCAATTGATTCAATGGCATTGTCGAATGTTTTCAGGAGATTCAGGAAAACGACTTTGGAGCAGTAATCCCTGATGATGTCAAGTGCAAGGGGCTCGTCATCTATGGCTATACAGTTGATATTCATACCAAAATGATTAATAATACATGATAATTATCTTCATCCGTCCGGATGTCAAGCAGGTGTTTTCCGGGGTAGAGCAGGTTCAGCCTGCGGCGGATATTATGCAGGCCGATTCCTCCGACCTGGTCTTTGGTAAGGGTTGCATTTTTCCGCAGGTGGTTGGTCACCTCAAACCGGATCTGCTGGTCACCGATGGTTAAACTGATCCTGATCCCGGGGTTGGTCACACTTTTACTGCCATGTTTGAAGGCGTTCTCAACAAAGGGGATCAGCAGCATGGGAGCGATGGTCCGTCCTTCTAAATTCCCGGTTATTTCCAGTTCGACGAAATCCTTATGCCTGATCCTCAGTTTTTCGAGTTCGATGAAACTCTTCAGGTATTCGATCTCCTTTTCGAGCAACACCTTGTCGGTGGTGGCATCATAGAGCATATACCGCATGATCGACGACATTTTCATCACCGCCTCGGGGGCATCCTCCGATTTCTGATAAACCAGCGAGTAGATGTTATTCAGGGTGTTAAAGAGGAAATGGGGATTTATCTGCGAGCGGAGCAAAGCCAGCTCGCCCGATTGCTTTTCCAGCAACAGCTCGGTCTTCAGCTTCTGTGTCTCAAACCAGCCGATGGCTAGCTGGATAAGCAGGGCATAAATAGTATAGATGATCACCAGGCGCAGGGAGTTAA
The DNA here is from genome assembly GCA_903928285.1 of uncultured Bacteroidales bacterium. Classification (GTDB taxonomy): domain Bacteria; phylum Bacteroidota; class Bacteroidia; order Bacteroidales; family FEN-979; genus CAIVAT01. The sequence continues at coordinate 3,851 of CAIYQH010000217.1, read as the reverse complement.
CCCACCAGCCGAGGTCGACATGTAGCAGGCTTGCAGGCTTTAAGTGGCTGTACCCGATATATTTCCAGAACAGGTATTCAACCCCGACACGGAATGGGATGAGGATGATGAAACAGGCGATTAACAGGAGGATAGGGGTGAGTTTCTTTTTCCGGGTGAAGAACAATCCAAAGATGAAATAAAAACTGTAAAAAGTGATCAGGCTTGTCAACGGATAGATCGTCACCTCTTCGAACGGGTCATATTCCTTTTCCCACATCATCGCCACCGAAAGCAGGATCTGGTTGAACATGTAGATCCAAAAGGCGACATGGATCAGGATTTTGTACTTTGTCTTCATCTCACCGGGTTGAAATTCAATCACAAATTAACAACAGTCAGGGGGTAAAAGCAAATGAAACAAGCACTAATCGACCATGCAAGTTCTTTGTCCGGCCATGGCGTCATTTCTGTCGATTACTTTGCGCGGGATATTTGAAAATGTTTCGTAAGTTTGTGATACCCGTTACCGCCGTATTTCTTCCTGCAGCAACGGGGTGTCGGGAAAGGATATCATGCCCATGGTTATGACTGTGATGAAATGGCCCGGAACTATCGTTTCCCGGTGTTTCCGGATCTGGTTACTGTTGATGTTGCTCCATGCGCCGGCTGCGGATGCCCAGCAGCGGTATCATTTTTTCTATGGAAAGATCATGGAACAGGGAACCGGAAAACCCCTTGCCGATGTAAACCTTACCATCGCCCGGTCGCATATGGGAACCGCAACCGACAAACATGGCGCCTTTTCATTTTATACCGACAGTCTGCCTGCCGCCCTGGTGGTAAGTTACATGGGGTTTGAAACAAAGACCATCCTGCTTGATGAAACTTCCTATTCGCTTACCCTTTATCTTAACCGCCAGGTCAGGGAGTTGCAGGAGGTTGAGATCAAAGCCGATGCCAATGAACCGTTTTTCAGGGATGAACATTATGCAGTGCTGGATTATGAAACCGACAGCAGCCTGGTTTACCTGCTCATCTACAGGGAACGGTTATCCAGGGCTGAATTGATCTGTAAGACCCTCACGGGGGATACGGCCGCAAAATCGGGTCCCTTCCTCTTCACGCCAACCAAACTGTTTAAGGATTGCCTGGGAAACCTGCATGTACTCAGCCACGATTCGGGATACCAGCTGTTCCGCGAGGGAAAGCGGTTGCACGTCATCCATCCCGTTAGCCTGAAGAAGTTTGACGATGTGCTTAAGAACTGTGTGGCCGCCACACCGGAGGTTCTCTTTTTTCAAAGGGTTACAGATCGCGGCATGGGGGTTGAATATTATGGCATCAACCGGAAGACCCTGCTGAAACATGCCATTACACAGGTAAAGGACGAGAAAAAGATGAAGATGCTTCGCCGCAACCAGGATGACGCCATGATGCTGGGGATCAGCAAGCCACCCGATTCGCGCGAGGATTTTGTCACCTGGAATTATGTTCACAAGATCCTTTACCGGCCCGTCAAAACGTCGCTCTATCGCGTGGGGAGCTATATCTGTATCTTTAACACGCCCGACAGGCAGATGGAGTTTTACGACAGCATCGGGAACTTCTCCTACAAACTTGCCCTCAATGTTGACAAGGTGAAGGATGGCCGCTGGACCAATGATATCCTGGTTGACGGGATTACGGGCACGGTTTATACCACCTTTCTCAGGAACGGCACCTGCAGCCTGTATAAAATTGATCTGAATTCGGGGAATGTCAGGAAACGGATCTCCCTGCTGCATGACTACCCGGAGAAGGTGCGGGTTTACAACGACTGGGTTTACTACCTGTACAACGTACCCGGTGAATCGGACAATAAAATGCTTTACCGGCAGAAGTTTTAGAATTTTATAAAGTTGCTTAATATTTAATAACCGGATCAATTTTTAACCACCATGGCACAATGAAGGCACAAAGCACACAATGAAAACCGTTGTGAACATTGTGTAAATCATTGTGTCATCGTGGTTGAATTAAATGCCATGCATCCGGGAACAGGATTCTTCTAATAATCACCAAAATATTAAACAAACACTAAACCAAAAACACCATGGAAATCAACCAGAACAACGTAAATCAAGATCAAATGCCATTACCGGAACCAACTGTTACAGGAACCTACGGCCACGGCTGGAAAACCATGAAAAAGAATTTTCCGGAACTCCTGCTGGTCCTGCTCATCCAGGTCCTGCTGTCGCTCCCTGTCGGGTTTACCCGCGGACTGCTGTTCGGCAACCTGATGACGACAGGATTTTTCCAGCTTGTCTATAGCCTGCTGGTGCTGGGGCCGGTTAGCTACGGGTCATCCTGGGTTTTCCTGAAGGCTGTCAGGGGGCGAGTCCTTCAAGGTACAGGACATATTTTTCGCCTACCAGTCGTTCGGAAATGTCGTCTTAGCGCAGATACTGGTCTGGCTTATCGTGATGGCCGGTATCATCATGCTGATCGTTCCGGGGATCATATTCGCCTGTAAACTCGCCTTTGTCCCTTTCCTGGTGATGGATGAAAAGATGGAGGCTGCGGAGGCCGTCAGGAAAAGCTGGAATATGACCAACGGATATACCGGAACCATTTTCCTGATGGGATTGACCGCTTTTTTCGTTGTAATCGGGGGCCTTATCTGTTTTGTGGTGGGTATTTTTCCCGCCGTTATCTGGGTCAGCCTGGCGTTTGCCGGCATTTACTGGGTGGCTTCTGCCAAAGTAAAAGCCTCTGCTCAGCAGGGCTGAAATTCAGAAATGATTTATGGCCGAACCATTAAAAAAGAGGCAGGGGCGCGATCATCGCACCCCTGCCTCATCTGTAGTATAAAATGTCAGGCCTATTTTATCAGCGTCAGTTCGTTGATAATGTTGGTGGCGCCGGCATATTTGTCGATGATAAAGAGCACGTAGCGGGCATCCACACAGATGGTGCGCTGCATCTCGGGTTCGAACATGATATCGCCGCTCATGGCTTCCCAGTTGCCGTCGAAGGCAAGTCCGATCAGCTGGCCGTCGGCATTGATTACAGGGCTTCCTGAGTTGCCGCCGGTGATGTCGTTGGTCGTAAGGAAACAGACTACCATTTCGCCGTTTTCGCCATACTGGCCATAATCCTTTGCCTTGAACAGCTCCTTCAGTTTCTTTTCCACGATGAATTCATCGTTGGTAGGATCTTCCTTCTGCATCACTCCTTTGAGGGTGGTGAGATAATCGTAATGAACCGCATCGGCAGGATAGTAGTCAAGCACGCTGCCATAGGTCATACGCATGGTGGAGTTTGCATCGGGATACTTCACCAGGCCGGGGTTCATCTCGCGCAAACCACCGATGAACATGCGGTTGGCAGCGCTGACATTGCTCCTGGCGCCCTGATAGGCAGCCATGTATTTGCCCATCGACTCCTCCATTGATTTGGCAAGCATCCATCCCAGGTCTTTCTTGTAAACCTTCAGGCTTGGTTTGTCAATGAATTTGTTGGCATTGGCAGCAGTGGCAAACACCGATTTTTCATATACTGCATTGGCAAATGCGGTGTAGTCGTTTTTATAGTCTTTTGCAATGGTTGCAAAGATGGATGGCAATTCGGCAGGTGCAACATCGCTTGCGTATATGCGAAGCATCTCGGCAAGGGTTTTTTTGGCAATGCCAAGGTCGAATTGTTTGAAGTGTTCTTTAACAGCTGCCCTGCAGCCCTCCTGGGCCTGCTTGATCCCATCTTTGCTCTTCTTTTCAAGGGCGCCCTGGAGACCGCCGAACTGGTTGGCGATCTGCACCACATCGAGGCCCATCCCGGCAAGGTTGGCATAAAAGAAGGGGATGGCGATTTTCTGCATACCTGCATAG